>JBDRQV010000022.1:0-10650 GCA_043826105.1 Nanobdellota archaeon
TAATAAGATAGGGGATAAGATTTTTTGTTTTTATATTACTGGATTCGTATACTAGTCTTAGGCTGGTTGCATTAAGCTTATCTTCAACTAAATAACATTGAGATAGCTCTGTAGCCTCTTCTGGCTCGATTTCTCCTATCATAGTTAATGATTCCGATCTAGTCTCAGCAGGCAAATCCAATATCTTAAGATTGTGGGTGATCTGTTTCTCTGTTTTTTGGTCATCTCTTTTGGCCTTGATCTTCAGATTATAATCTCCCGGTTCTGCATCAACAACTATATTATTCAATTTGACTTCTTTGGTCTCTCCAGATTTGACAAGAACAGTTCGTTTATTGGCTTCTCTCTCCCCGCTATAACATTTTGAGCCGATATATACATAAGAATATATATCTATCAGATGGTCATCTGGATCATCATTTATTAGTTCAACCTTGACTTCAAACTCCTCATTCTGTTGTATCACTCCCGGAGACTCTACTAGATTACATGAAAATGTGCCCTTGCTCTGTTCTTTTTCAACATATACCTCATCACAATTATCATTATTTATCCCTTCTATTTTTATTTGATATGTATCCTCTGGCTCAGATTCAGATGTCCAACCCAATTTAACATAATAATCATCATCAGTGTATTTTCCATCACAATTAGGATAAATCTGGATAGGCAAGACCATGCTATAATTAGTAAATTTATCTGAAAGAGTTGCTTTGGTCAATTTTGATATCCTATTCCTACTATTCTCAACATATAATTTTATGCTGTTTTTTGTTGTATCTCCCTTATACACATTAAAATCCACCCTTAGTGTATCACCAAATTCAGCATTATTGTCTGAACCAAGATCCAAAACATCGATTATCTTAAAATAAGAATCCTTAACATCATTATAGTTGATATTATCTCCATCTGGCGTAGGTTTTGTATTCTGCCAACCGACCCCCTCAACAAAAGCGTAAGAATTTCCCTCCGATGAATGATCATATGAAATCTCATCAATAACATTGCCAAATTTATCATAAAAAAATAAAGTCTCTGCCCCATCATTATTAAGAAAACCACCCTTACCGTTAGTATATACAACTAGGTAATTATTAGGATGTATTAAAGTAACATCCTTAACAGAAGTATCTGTAATATAAAGTATATGTCCTGCCATATCTTTAAAATATAACCATTTTAGATCAATATCAAAATCAGCAGAATTAAACAGTTCTATCCATTCACCCGCTGGCATTGGTGCATCGTCATCGCCGACCGGATCTGGAAGAAACTCAGTAATCTTTAGTTTAGAATAATCTATATTCCCTTTCATATAAACGCTGTTTTTATAACCTGGTGTACCATGCATATTAATACTCGAAACCCAATTATCCTGAACATTTGAACCAATAGGATCAATCCTCTCCAAAGTATAATCATTACCATCTGAACCCCAACCAGAATCATAAATAATTATATCCGAATATGATCCATTACTAAGAGTTACTGTTCCGCCAGAATTAGACAAGCCGCTAGATCCACACATAGTGGCATCACCTACATGCAATGATAAAGCAGATTTATTAATATCAAAAAAATCATAAACATCAGTTCCGCTGCCCCCATCAGTAATTACTGCATAACTATCTGGTTCCAATATCAACCAAGACCCACCATATATCTCCCCATCCATATGAGAGATATAACCCCCAAATAGCTGCTCACCACATAAACTCCAGCTGCTAAGATTTATGCTTTCATTCAGAGTATTATAGATCTCTACCCACTCACAATAAGAATCAGAACATTGGTCTGGATTATACATCACTTCGTTTATTACTACCTGTGCAAAAACAACATGAGGTATAATTAATATGGCCAAAAAATACAAAATTTTCCCCATAATACTCCCTACTAACAAGAAAAGATAAATCCTATTTAAATATTTTCAAGAATAATCAAACTCTCGCCAAATAGCTGCTATATACTCATTGGGGTCTGGTGACTCATCAAAAAGATCCAACCTTATTGTTCTTTCATTATTATCGACAAGCAGATTGACCTTTTCTATTCTCTTTATCCAGCCATCAACAGCGAGGGGTTCATCAAATCTAAAATTTCTTAAATACCCTAATTCCTTGACTTCGAAAGTATATTTTTCATATATCTTTAAGCCCACTTTTGGCCTGATCAGGTTTGAACCCTTATTTATCAGAGTATAATGTATTTCAGTTACACGTATCTGGTCGTCATCTTCTTCCTCAAAATATATGTCATCTAATGATATAGATACCCCATTAGAAGTACTTGTATATTCTGGGTCTGTTTCAGGAGCATCCTCTACACAGCCATCACTACTGTTTACTATCTTACCGTTATAACACCTATACCTATACAGATATTCTGTTACTGTTTTTTCAGGACAGCTATTGCAATCAAGCTCAGGACAATCATAAGAAGTATTAACTTCAGCACAAACCCCGCATTCTTCACATTTAGAACATATAGGGCAAGCCACTGTTAAATCTGCCCAGCTGGTATCACCACAATTTTTTTCAAGTAGATTCATAAACTCTTCTTGAGTTATGCCATCTGATGAATTGACTGCAAAAACAACATTACCTGTGATAGATGGATCATTAAAATAAAGCACAGCATATACTGTACCAAATATTATTATCAGCAAAAAAAGAAGGTTCATAGGTATTTTTTTAAAGAATATCTGTCTTAAACCGATCAATATATGTATTACTCCCAACCCCAAAGCCCTTGCTCCTTCTTTAAGGGATTCATCATTATGAATATGTTTTTCTGGTTGGTTTATCCTAGAATCCCCGCCAAATATATCTCTTTTTTCAGGTTGATTATCCATTATATAGTACTCAATGATTAAGGTAATATATAAATTTTATTATTTTTGTTTTTTATAGCCCCATACACCAGCTATGCTCTCTCCACAATTGCATTTGCCATGGATAATCTTATTTTCAACAACAGAAAATCCCATCCTTTCTACCAATATTCCATCACACTTAGGACAATGAGTATTTTCCCCATCTTCTGTAGGTAGATTACCTATGTATACATAATTTAGGCCTGCCTCGCCTGCAATATTTTTGGCCCTTAACAAAATCTCCTCTGGCGTAGGGCTTAAATCATTTAGTTTATACATGGGATAAAACCTTGAAAAATGCAAAGGAACATCCTTGCCTAGATTGTCCCTTACCCATAAACATAATTCCCTGATCTTGTTTATCTTATCATTATAAGTAGGGATTATAAGGTTAGTTATCTCTAACCAAACACCCTTTTCTTTTAGTATTTTTAAAGAATTTAATACTGGCTCCAATCTTGCCGAACATACTTTTTTATAAAATCCCGCATCCATCGCCTTTAGATCTATATTCGCTGCATCTATTAGTTTACATAGCTCTTTTAGCGGATCTTCATTGATATAACCATTGCTTACCATAACATTCTTAATTCCTGCTTTCTTGGCTAATTTTGCAGTATCGACCATATACTCATAAAAGATAGTTGGTTCTGTATAGGTATATGATATGCTTTTACACCCATATCCCTTAGCCATATCAACAATCTTCTCGGGAGTTAAATCCTTACCAAATATTTCCTTTGCCTGTGAAATTTCAAAATTTTGGCAATGTAAACAACGAAAATTACATCCGACTGTAGAGATCGAAAATGAGCTATGTCCGGGCATAAAATGAAACAGTGGTTTTTTTTCAATCGGATCTACGGCTGTTGAACATGATTTTCCATAAACCAAAGAATATAGTTTTCCATCCTTATTTTCTCTGACACCGCAAAAACCGCGTTTATTATTAGATATTATACAAGAATGAGGGCATAATAGACATTTAACGTTGCTTTTTTGTTTTTGATAGTAAAGCGCCTCTTTCATAACATACCCATAATCTTGATTTTAATAAATTTTTCTAAAAAACAAAAAATAAATGTAAAAAAGTAATTTCACTATTCTAAAATGCTCCCAAAAGTTTTAATAGTGGAGATAATCATAAATAATATGTTGGGGTTAAAATGGGTTTTTTAGATCTTTTAAAAAAGAAGAAAGAAGTATTACTTGATGAAAGTATGGATATGCCTCCTGCTCCTCCGCTCGGTATGGGGATGGAAGAGCCAGAACTGCCAGAAACAGACATCAGTACAGAGGAATTTCCAGATATAAGCAGATTAAGTGAATTCAAATCTAAACCAAGTGCTAAAAAAGAAGAAAAAATAATGGAATTGCCTCCGATTCCCGAAATAAATGAATTTGAGATGCCTTCAGAGATAGGATCTAAAGGAATAAGAGAAGAGTTATATCCGGGAATACCAACTCAAAGACAAATTCCGCCGAATATAGAACAATACAATACAGAAAGTAAAGAAATTAAACACACTGTCAAAAGATTGTTTTTAGGCATTGATAATTTTAAAGATGTATTAGACGATATCAAATCTATGAAATCTGATCTAAATGAGTTTGAAAACGGATTGACTGATTGTGGTCATGAAGAAAAAGAATGTAATTCATTATATACTAAATGGGAACATAATCTTAAAGACATCCAAAGAAAATTAAAATTTATAGACCATATATTGTTTAAAGGGTGATTGAATGGAAGCGAGAGTTTTTGTAAAAATAGAAGAATATAAAGATGTTGTAGACACAATCGGTATGATAAAAGAAAAGCTTGACGAAGCGAAAGATATGCTCTCAAACATAACTGAGATGAAAAGAAAAGAAGATGCTGAACTAGCTAACTGGAATTCAAAGATAGCTGATGTGGAACAAAAGATAGAGAATATAGATAACTCATTGCTTGAACCAGAATCAATATAAAATGACAAAGAAAGAAGAAGAACTATTTTTTGTTGATGTAACTAATTCGGATGATCTAAGGAGGAATATATTAGAATGCTCTAAAGATATTCTCGAAATCCTAAAAAGTTATGAAAGTTTCAAAGCTACTAATTCTCAAAAGCAGAAAGAGATCGAAGATTTAAAGGCTAAAGTAAAACAGATTTCAAAACTTATATCTAAACTGAAATCAGACTTGCCTTCTATAAAAATAAAGACTGAAAAGAAAAAGCCGGCAAAGAAAGAAGTGTCCAAGCCAAAAGAAGCTGAGCCGCCAGTTATCAAGAAACCGAAGAGCGAGATAGAAAAACTGCAAAGCGAACTTGATGAAGTTGAAGCTAAGCTCAACGAAATTTCTCAATAAGCTTTTTATATTAATCCTTATTTTCCTTTTTCTAATGCGAGGATGCCGGAGTGGCCAAACGGGATAGACTCAAGGCATTTGTGTGTTGAGTGCTCAACTGAGTGCGATGAAAGAACCATTTGTAAGTCATCTATTGGCTTAGTGCCTACGGGGGTTCAAATCCTCCTCCTCGCATTTTTTATTTCTAAACATGCCCATTCGTGCTATTGAACAGAGTGAGATAGAACTATATTGTCCACGAGTATGGGTAAACGAATAAGTGTAAACCTGCCACATGTTTTAGTCATATGGATATCAATTTAAACAAACATTTTTATACTATTTCTACAAAATAACCTACTTATGATAGAAATGTGCGCTGTTGGCGGTTATGATGAGATTGGAAAGAATATGACTGCCCTCAAGATAGATAATGAGGTCATAATCCTAGATATGGGAATACACTTAGATCCATATATCAGGTTGACAGATGAAGAAGATATAATCAACATAAACCTGAATGAATTAAGAAAAGTTGGCGCTGTACCTAATGATAAAGTGATAAAAAACTGGAGACCTATGGTAAAAGCTATTGTGCCCACTCATGCTCATTTAGACCATATAGGTGCCATAATTTACTTAGGGAATAGGTATAATGCCCCGGTCATATGTACTCCATTCACAGCAGAAGTCATAAAAACAATCGCTGGTGATGAAAAGATAAAGCTCGAAAACGAGATACATATAATGAATGTAAATTCTACCTATAAGATATCTGAAAATATAAATGTTGAATTTGTTAATATGACTCATTCTGTTCCTCAGACAGTGATGATTGCAGTGCATACAAAATATGGCATAGTGCTCTATGCAAATGACTTTAAATTTGACAACCACCCCTTGATCGGGAAAAAACCAAATTATGAAAGGTTAGAAGAACTTGGAAAAGAAGGAATTATAGCTCTGATATGTGATTCGACTAGAGCTAAAAAAGACATGAAAACACCAAGCGAGATAGTTGCAAAAGAGATGCTCAGAGATGTGATGATAGGGACTGAATCTGGTGGCAAGGCAGTACTTGTGACAACATTTTCATCCCATCTGGCAAGGCTAAAATCGATCATAGAATTTGGTAAAAAGATGGATAGAAAAATTGTATTTTTAGGCAGAAGCCTGGCCAAGTATGTCCAGGCTGGCGAGAATGTGGGCTTGATCAACTTTTCAAAAGACGTTGAGATAGTCAAATATGGTGGCAAGATCAAAAAAAGGCTTTTAAAAATTCAAAAACAAGGAAAAGAAAAATATCTGTTGGTTGTTACTGGCCACCAGGGTGAGCAAAAAGCAACACTCTCTAAGATAGCCAGGGGGGAAATTCCATTCATATTTGATCCTGAAGACCACGTCATATTTTCATGCACCATCATACCAAGCGAAGTAAACATTGAAAATAGGCGGATACTAGAAGACAATCTAAAAGGCAAGCATATCAGGATATTCAAGGATATCCATCAATCAGGCCATGCCTCAAGAGAAGACTTAAGAGACTTAATAAACATCACAAAGCCAAAACATATCATTCCTGCCCACGGCGAACCAGATATGAAAGATGCCCTAGTAGATTTAGCTATAGAAAAAGGCTATGTAAAAGGCAAGACTGTTCACCTTATAAACAACGGCAATTTTTTAAATATTTAAAAACACAAAAAATATAAATAGAGATATATTACTTAGAATTATAGCATGGGGGTGCTCAAATATGAAATTAACTTTAGCAGAACCGACTTATCTAAAAGAATCTGTATCAATCATATCTGATCTGGTCAATGAAGCCAGATTTAAGGTTACAAAAGAAGCCATCGAATTGGTAGCTATGGATCCTGCGAATGTCGCAATGGTCATTTTCAAGCTTCTTAGTTCTTGTTTCACCGAATATGATGTAAAAGAAGATATAGAGATAGCAATAAACCTAGAAAACCTAAAACAGATATTAAGAAGAGCTGGAACAAATGACATGTTGACTTTGGAATTAGGTGGGGAAAACAAGCTTAAGATACAGTTAAGGGGCAATACTACAAGAACATTTAGTCTACCAATAATTGAACTAGAAGAAAAAGAACAAAAGATACCAGAGCTTAAATTCCCATTAAGCATAAAACTCCCATCTAGAGTATTAAATGGAGCGATAGAAGATGCAGATATTGTTGCAGAATCTGTCAACTTTATTTGCGAACCTAAAAAATTCGTTGTCCATGCAGAAGGTGACCTGTCTCAGGCAAACATCGAGATCAATGAATCAGACAGTAATAAGATAGAGATAAGCGGAACAGCAAAAATAAAAGCTAAATATAGCATCGAATATCTGAAAAAGATGATGAATGGTTCAAAGCTTGCTGAAAATGTTACGATCCAATTCAACAAAGATTACCCATTAAGATTAGAATATAAGACAATAGATAAGGTAATGTTAAGTTTTATTCTTGCTCCACGGGTTGAGAGCGAGTAAATAATCCCTTAAAAAAGTTTATTATCTTAGCAAAAAAAGATATTTTTTCTTTTTCTTCGCCCATATCAGACAAATTATCAATTGGTTGGTCTACTGCTCCTTCAGTAATTGATAGTGCTGTGTCCACTTCATCCTTCTCAACTACACCCAAAATAGTTAATTGTTTTGATGCCTGTAATTTGTAAAGGCTGCCTGAAACCTTTGCATTGAAAACTGTCTTCAATTCCAAATTTGATTTACCATAATCTTCAGGCACTATAAAATTATATGAATATACCTTAATTTTTTGGTTCGCGCCTATATCTCCATCAAATAATATATCTCCTTCCAACGTATCCTTTACTTCATTAGGCAGCATTTCGATTAAGCTGGCCTGTTCCATGCCGCTGCCCTTAAGATTGACAGCAAAAACATCTACTTCTACTCTCTCACCCAAGTTAAACTCATCTTTATTTAACTGATATAATATTTCAACTACCTTCTCTTTGGGTTGTACCTTAACTTCATCGCTAGATGTAAAACTAAAATACTGTCCGCCTGATTGATAAGAACCCCTAACATTTATTTGATACATAGTGTCCTCATTGACGTTCGGAGCAACGATGGTTTTTGTAGTTATTTCCTTTGTTGCTCCTGAAAGAATATTATCCCCTGTTGATTCTATTGCATCAAACAACCCGCTCTCTATTTTTGTGCCTATACTACTTATATCTTTATCTCCACTATTCTTAAGGCTAACTTTTAAACGGATATCATCTCCTGATTTAACAACATCGGGTAAAAGATTGATTGATGCATATATATCTGAAACACCTATGCCAAATTTCTCAGTATACTCTTCTTTAAAACTTGTAGTGCCTAATTTGATATCTGCTATAACCTTTATACTATGCTGCCCTACCCTTGATGACTTAAGATAGACTTTCCATGTGCCGATTTCACCAGCATATAAATTACCCGAATAATACAGTTTATTGCCCTCTTGTTTGAAATCAAACTTATTAGCGATCTCGACTTGAGCCGATGGTTCCAACATCAGATTATCTATTCTTAAAGAACCCGGCGCTTTATTATCTATATTCACAGTAAATATGATTACCTCATTCTGTCTTGGTGATTGGGTGGATATTTCTGTTGAAAAACCATATGGTGGAGAAACAGTGATTGGTTCTTCAGATGAAAAAAGTTTTTTAGTCTGACTTTCATATTGATAAGATAAAGAAGCCTTAGAATCATAAGTCACGACACCCATAGCCTCCAATTTATATCTTATCTTTTCAGATATGCCTGAATTAAGCTTGCCTTCCCAAACCACAGAATTACCCTCGATCGAACCGCTGGTTAACCTAAGTTGTGATGGAAAACTATCTTTATAGATTACATTATAGGCCGGCTTTTCACCATCATTATTAATAACTGCCTCAACTTCAATAACATCACCTACACCTACTGTTGTATCCGATATAGTCCTCTCTATTGATATAGAAGGACCTAGTGAATAGACTGAAACAGATATACTGGTAGCATATCCCAGATCATCTACAGATACATCATCAAAACATGCCTTAAAATCATCCTCACTAAAACAGTCCCCTTCATCGAGTATCCTTCGCAACCCATCTATCTCAAAAATAAGTTTAGCATTACCCGGACTATAATCCACCATACAATCATAATCTCCTGCCTTAAATAGCTCCCCCTCTGTTACAGTACCGCTATACAATTGAGCAGAATAAACAATAGGTAAGATAAATAACATAAACAAAAATATCAATAATTTCTTCATAATCTTTGATTTAATAGTTATCATTTAAATATTTTACCAAAGGAAAAATATATAAACATCATAAAACAAAACAATATGATGGACAATGCCAAAGAACAGATGGTTGGGTGGATCATCCAATTTATAAAAAATAGGGACCTGTTATATAAAAGGTTGCTGTCTGTAAATAGGGATACAAATAGTTTTGATATCATTATTAAATTTAAAGATAAAGATCGATCATTTATAGTTGAACCATCCATAAAAGATATAGATAATATACTTTCAAGGTTTAAAGAAGATATGCATTGTGGTTTGGTGCTATTAAACACAAAAAATAACTTTAATGCAATCTATGATAATTGGGAAAAGATAATCAAGTTTAGGTTTCTTTGTATATATTTTATAAATCCCCTATCCCAGCTAGAAAAAAAGTGGATAATATTCCCGCATACCCATGATAGTATATGTGATAGATCATCATTAAAAACAGGCCTTAAATCATTATTTGAAACAGTAGATATATTAAATGAGAATGAAATAGAGGCAAAATTTAAATAAGGCTCCCTTTTCCTTCCAAAGTTGTATAGAGCAAAGACCAAGGGGCTCAACTATACTCAAGGCGCTATGCGCAAAAATATTTTTGTTTCCCGTGTCTTTGCGTACAAAAACTAGATTAAATAAAGAAGTAGCTGGCCGCAAAGGCCTGCAAATAAAGGTATTAAAAGGTTATCATCCAATTCATCAACAAATGTTTCAACAAATGTTGCCACAAAGGCCATAGCTATGATGATATAAGCATTGCCTAATATAAAAAAGCCAACAATGATATTGACTGCCAACTCAGATAATGTTCCGGCCAGTGTTTTATTCCCAAAAATAGTGGTTTTACCATATCTTTTTCCAATCAGCGCAGCAGTCATGTCCCCGAAAGTGGTCATCAACAATGCTGCAAGAGCAACCTTAAAGTCAAAAACAGCAAGACATATTATTGTAGCTGATAAAAAGTATATAACTCCATAATAACGTTCTCTTTCTTTGGGCCTTATAATATTATCAAAAAACGGCATTTTAAAGCCTAGTTCTAAACGAAAGTATTCTGCCAGTAAAAACAAAGAAAGCAAACCGACCAAAGCCGTTAATGCTATCTGCTTGTTATATGTCTGTTCAAT
>JBDRQV010000023.1:0-2618 GCA_043826105.1 Nanobdellota archaeon
GAAAGGCCGATAACCTATATAAATCTTGTTTTTAATATCCCCGACCGATAGATTTAAATATTTTTTCTGTTTTATATCAGAAATGGCAGATGAAGAACTGTTCAAAGATTTTGAAAAGTATAAGAAACCTGTTCAAAAAGATCAAAAAATCAGAAAAATGGATGAAAAAGAGATTGAGATTCACTTTAAGATCAAACCTTTGATGCTGGAAAGAGCAGCATACTGGCTTGCCATCATAGTACTTATAATTCTGGTCGCATTTAACCCGATAGCTACAATGGTGAGATGTGATTGTAACGAGACTAAAAGCGATACAGTCCAGGTAGGTGGAGCAGAGATATCAAATGTTGAAAACACCCCCGAAGAAACAACCACAGAAGAAGTTGTAGAAGAGGAAGTTCCTGAAGAAACAACCACAGAAGAAGTTGTAAAGCAGACAGTAAAACTTTCTGGAAAGCTTACCATGATCATAACTAGTATGACTATTGAAAGAGACGAAGATAATGACCCTAAAAAGATAACAGAGATAAAGTTCTCAATAGACAATCAAAAAAAGGATTTTAGGCCAAAGATAAAGGCATATTGGTATGATAGCAGCGATATGGACCCTGTAAAAGACCTCTTAAGGGCAGAAGTTACATTTGCAACATTAGATGCAGGTACAGGCAAGGATTTTAAGATAACCAAGTTTACCTCATCATATATAACTGATTATCATGATGGAGAAACATTATACATCAAAGTGTATGATGCTGAAACTAATGAGCTTATGATAGAAAAAAGCAAAGCTATTGAATGATCATATATCTAAGCTGACTGTAATCTTATATCCTTCTTTAGTCTCTTCAAATTTATAATTATAATAAGTAACTGCCTTTACGACTGTTTCTCCCAGATCTGGTCTGATAGTCTCTCCAGACAGCTTTGCTATCAGATGATTTTCGTCTATTTCCTTGATCTCAATCTTAGAGAAAAATTTCTGTTCAGTATCGACTATAGCTATTATTCCCTGCAGCCAGTTAAGCATCAGATCCTCTGCATTATCTCCCTTAACTTTAACCTCTTCCACAACCTTAGCCTTGACCTGTTTTATCTTGCATATGACAGATAGTAGGGCTTCTGCTGCATTTTCAAATAATTCCTTTAAAGTCTTGCCATATGCTTCATACATTACATCTGACCTTATCTCATCTAAAAATTTGTATTTTTCCATTTTGAGCCCATTCATGCGACTTGATAAAATCAATGTCGCACTTGATCTTGCGTGTCGACCGAGCGTAACCAGTCGTCATCTACAAATTTGTATTTCATAAAACTTCAGAAAACTTCAGAATATTTAAAACTTTAGTAAGGTATCAGCTCAGGAATATCTTCTTCCTGCTCTTTTGTTTCTGGTTCTGTTATTTGGGCCTGTTCTGAGCTGGCATCATCAAACATACTGAACAACGAATCAGCAGATGACTGTTGCTGATCTGGTTGCTGGCCAAAAGAAGTTGGATCTTCAAAGATGTTTGGCTTGTTTGATGCTGGATTCTCTCCCACAAGATGCTGCAGCATCCTTATAACATTCTTGATATCACTATGAGTATCCTCTTTTGTGTCAATTGTTATTTTCATATAGATACTAAAATCTCTTAAGAATATAAATTTTTCTAAATCTTTATAAATGAAAACCGAAAGGTTTATATGTGATAAAGTAACAATATTATACAAAAAGGGGGTAGTTAGTGTAATATATATTTATTAGACCCATAAATGGAGGAATGATAGAATGAAAAAAATATACGCAATGACAAGCGCAATTGTCGCAATTTTATGTTTAGTTCTAGGTGTTTCTGGTGATGGTGCAGATATGACTGTTACAGTTGGTAGTTCTGGTCCACAAGTTGATTCTGTAGTTGTAGCAAATGCTGATCCTACGGCTGGAAGTACAACTCAAATAACTATTACTACACAAATAACAGATACAAATGGTGTTGAGGATATTGAAGAGGTTACTGCTGGATTTACAGTAGGCAGCCCAGACAATGGTAATAATATAACAACAATGAATAGGGGAATATGTACTGATGTGGATGGGAATACAATTCAATGCATCGCAACTTATAACATGCAATTCTATGACCCAGCTCAAACATATACTATCCAAGTATATGCTAAAGATGTTGGTGGAGCAAGTCACACACTTACTGATAATTTTGCATATAGCTCATTACTGGCATTAGAATTAGATGCTGATACTATTGCATTTGGTAGCATGAGTGTAAGCCAAACAGTAGAAAAGGTTGGAGATGAAGATATGGGATCAACTGGATCAGCCACAATTAAGAACCAAGGAAACGCAATAATTGATGCTCAAATCTATGCGACTAATTTTGCTGGCTCAACAGATAGCTTTGGAGCAGGACAAGCAGAAGCGCAATTCGCTGCATTAGGATATAGTGTTTTAAGTAATACTCCTGGAAGAACAGAAACAGGATTAGATTTAGCAATAGGGTCAAGCTCATTGGAAAACGTTGATTTCAAACTAACTATCCCAACTGGAGCACTACCTGAAGCATATACTTCAACAATAACTGTAAATGCCGTTGCAAACAGTTAATTTTTTTATTTTATTT
>JBDRQV010000024.1:0-2420 GCA_043826105.1 Nanobdellota archaeon
AGATATACAAGAACAAGCTTACAAAACATACTATCCGAAATACCTGGATTTATGCGCACATCATCAACTACCAAGATCACAGATACTTGCACCAAATGATTTTGTACAAAAAATTTTCCCAGAGCTGTATGCAAGAGGTAAGCAAAATGCCTGAAGCTGATTTTCAGGAAAACAGGCAACGGCTGGAAGAGATGATTGCTATTAAAAGATGGTCAGGTATACATATGTGTGAAGAAGCAATCAGATTAGCTACGCCTATATTTGTTCCCTGGATGGAGAAGCTAATAAACGAACAGATTATTTTTGCATCTATAGAAAATATGTTTTCCCATTATGATCCAAGGCTTGATTTTGAGACAGCACATCAACTTTCACAACATGGGCCGCTGTACACAAGAGTAGTCGTTACCCATACTAGGAACAAAAGAACAATTCAGAGTGATTTTACAGACTGGGTGATTGAATCTATTAGAGATAAACAACTAGAAGATCGGATTGCACTTTTACCTGATTCTCAAGAAGAGTTCTATAGATATATAATCAGAAGACACCTTCCAACATTATTGAATTTTGGTTACTCAAATATGGAAAATAAATTTACTTTCTATTCGATCGAAAATCTTATCCGTAATTTTGATTTGAAGACAAATACACTCTTGGGCAAAGAAATAGGACCTTTAGCTATTATCTATAATTGGCACTATAGGCAAAAACAAAAACCATCATCTTTAAAAAAATTGTTAAAATCAGCTATAACAGATCGAGAATTAAAAAAAAGATTGCAGAATTATCCTGGAGATTATGAAGACTTTGTAAAATATACATTTAATAAGAATATTGAACTGATAATCCAGAGATTTAAACAGGTTTCTGAATTACATCAAAAAGTTAAGCACAGAGCACCAACTTTTCAATATCTTATGGGCCATGTAGGGTTGGATAAAGAGTACATGTCTGATCAAGACCTAAATGATACCTCTTATGATGGAACATTAAAGAATATATATTACCGGATCTCATCAGGAAGAGGGGGAGTATTAGATACGATGGATTGGTTTTTAGGGATAATTAAAGACCACAAAAAAAGAGAAGAATTTAGACAAATAGTATCATCCATTAGAGTCAAAGTAAGGGACAGGAAAATACCTTTAAGATCACAATTACACCCATTGGCAGTAGCATACGCAGAATCTTGTGAAACTGCAGCCTCAGCTGGCGACTTAATAGCAGTAACCACATTTTTTACATCAGACCAAGGAAGAAAAGATATATATCACTCAGCAATGAGTCAAAAAAGACCCGGTGAAAGTTTGATTGAGGCGATTGCAAGGCAAGTGGATGATCTGGCATTAGCAAAAAGATTGACAGCGCTTCCAAGATTTGGAAGTTTTTCTTTAGACGCACATACAATATCATTAAATCAGAATATAGATCTTTACGTTGCAAGAGCATGGGAGTCTATAAATAACGATCTGACTCCATTAAGATTACAATCTTTTTTCAGGACTTATGTAGATAATGGAAATAGTATTTTGGCTTTTTTTGACGCCAGATTTAGGGGAACCCCTATGGACGAGATTATAACAGCCCACCTTACTCCAGAAAACAAGGCAAAAATCAGACCAATACCTCAGACCCTTCCTGATATGTACAGATATTTTATCAATAAATACATCTTAACATATGTTCAATGGGCTCCAGAATCAATAAAGGGTTCGCCCAATGGAACATTTACGCTGCAGAAATTCTTCTCAGACACGGACCCTAACCTACATTTTTCAAAAGCAGACGTTGGAGGAAGAAGTGGGCCTTTATTCAAGATGATAACATATTTTAATCAAAATATCCGTAATAAAGATAATCCTGATTTTGAAGAATGGGCAATGTCTCAGATCGAAGATCCTGTTGTCATGGGATGGGTTAGAGCTGTTCCCAAAACAGGAGCCCAAAAATGGGGATTTCAAATATCCCAGATGATTGACAAGTATGGGGATTATGCAGCCCATAATATTTTCTACAAGTTGCATTTTGCAAAAGGTAGAGTATCGGCAAAATTAACGCCAGACAAGCTTATATCAAAAACAGATTTTTCTCAACCACTTGACGGCAGGAATGTTTATTCAAAAGATCCACAAGGCGGCACATACGGAAGATGTTATAGGTTTTATTTCAAACATAATCAGGGAAGAAAAGAGACAGATCAATCAACATTGGATTTTACAGATTGGTTAGTTTCAAATCTATGGCCGGAAAAAAGAGAAAGATTCCTCACAACAGCACAGCATATGACCTCATCAGATCCAGATATACAAGAACAAGCTTACAAAACATACTATCCGAAATACCTGGATTTATGCGCACATCATCAACTACCAAGATCACAGATACTTGCACCAAATGATTTTGTACAAAAAATTTTC
>JBDRQV010000025.1:0-6280 GCA_043826105.1 Nanobdellota archaeon
TATCAACAGGGTAGAAGATGTTGTTGATGATATTCTAGCTAGTTAAAATATGGATTTAAAGTCCATCCTATTTATAAACAGTAGATAGAATTATATCATCAAGAGGATAATACTATATGTGTGATTGAGAGGTCATCTAGACAGACATGAAACAGGATCAGATATTGATTAACATGGAAAATGTGTGGAAAATTTACAAGATGGGCGAAGTAGAGGTCCCTGCTCTAAAGGGGATTACTGTAGAGATAAAAAAAGGGGATTTTGTTGTTATAATAGGTGCATCAGGCTCTGGAAAATCAACTATGATGAATCTTATAGGATGTTTAGATTTGCCCTCAAAAGGATCGATCTTCCTAAAAAACCAAGACATAACAAAAATGTCAGAATCAGACTTAGCTACATTAAGGGGCAAAACAATCGGGTTTATTTTTCAACAATACAATCTTATCCCTTCTATAACTGCATTTGATAATATTATGCTCCCATTAGAATTCTTAGAGATTGATGATAAGGCTGCGATTGAAAGGACAAAAAAGATATTAGATATTGTCAGTTTAACTGATAAAAGTCATCATCTTCCTACACAACTTTCAGGTGGACAACAACAAAGGGTATCTATTGCAAGAAGTTTAGCAGCAGACCCTGAGATCATATTAGCAGATGAACCAACAGGCGCATTAGATAGTGTTACAGGGAAGCAGATATTGGAAACATTGCATAGACTCTGGAAAGAAGAAGGTAAGACTATCATAATGGTCACCCATGACCTAAAATTAGCAAAATATGCTCAAACAACCATTGAACTAAAAGATGGTCAGATAATAAGGATGGATAAAAAACTAAAAGGTGAGAAAAGATGAAACAAAAGATTATATCATGTATTTTTTTAGTGATGTTGATATGTATGATCAGCATAAGTGTACATGCTGAAAGCGATACATCAGTACTAAGCCTGAGCTTGATCAACCAGGATCCTGATCCTGCAGTAGCCGGTGATGTGATAGAAGTACGCATAGGTATTGAAAATAAAGGAGGGGAAGCTGCTGAGAATCAAGTATTTGAAGTAATTCCGGAATATCCTTTCTCAAAACTTGGATCAGAAAGTTTAGTTAAAAATGTTGGTACAATAGCAGCATACCAATATGATACAGATATGAAGATCATTAAGTTTAAGTTAAGGGTAGACAGAGAAGCGACCGAAGGAGAATATGAACTAGATATAAAGAGATATACCCAAGGTTATGAAAGTGTAAGTGTTGAAAAGAGTTTTAGCATAGACATAGAAAGCAAAGAAAGTGCTGAGATCATCTATATCGACCAGATAGAATTGATCCCTGGAAAGATAACGCCACTAAAGTTTACGATAAACAATGTTGGTTCTGCACCGTTAAGGGATCTGACATTCCAATGGGAAAATGCAGAAGATATAATCCTTCCTGTTGGTTCAGACAACACAAAATATGTCAAATATATAGATGTAGGAGATAGTGCAGATCTAAAGTTTAATGTCATAGCAAGTGCAAACGCGGACCCTGATCTTTATAAGCTAGATTTGATGCTCACTTATGATGATCCTGCAACTGGTGAGACCACAGAGATTACCACAAAAGCAGGAGTATATGTCGGTGGAGCAACTGATTTTGATGCTGCTTTCTCAGGTGTAACCAGCGGAGAAGCATCTTTTTCCATATCCAACATAGGAAGTGTATCTGCAAGTTCTGTAACTGTGAGGATACCTGATCAGACAGGGTGGAGAGTCTCAGGAAGTAACTCAGTTATAATAGGAAACCTAAATGAAGGAGACTATACTATTGCAAGTTTTACACTACAGCAATCAAACAGGGATTTTCCAGGACAAACAAATGCAGCAGGACCAAATATTTCAGATATTGCCCAAAGAACTCAGACAACAGAAGATCTTAAGGTAAAACTCGAGATAATCTACACAGATTCCAGAGGTAATAGAAACACTATTGAAAAAGAAGTGCCTGTAGATGCAACAGCATTTAGAGCAACAACAAGTACTGATGGAACAGCAATTGCTGCAACAAACATGAACATAAGGTTCAGGCGTACCAACCCAATTCAACAAGCATGGAATATAGGTAAATGGGTCATATTAGGTGTTGTTCTATTGACTGGATTTATCTTTGTTCGAAGAAAAGTCAAGAAAGAAAGGCTGAAAGATCCAGAATATACTTACAAACAATTCTTTAAAGATAGGTTCAAATCAAATAAAAAGAGAACTAATAAATAAAAATAACAAGAACAGATGAGATTCCAAAAAGCATTCAAGCATGCACTTAATATGGTAGTGCATGCCAAACTAAGAAGCTGGCTGACCATCCTAGGTATAGTTATAGGCGTAGCAGCAGTCATAGCCATAGTATCACTTGGCCAGTCTCTCCAGCAGGAGATGGATTCTCAATTAGGCGCTTTAGGTGGAGACCTTTTGACTTTAAGGGCGGGTGTCTCAAGAGCACAAGGATTTGGACCAGGAATGGATTTTGGAGAAAGTTCTTCAGCAAGCACAGAAGAGATTGTTCTTGATAAGACTGATCTACAGGTTCTGAGAGGAATACAGTATATAAAAGTGATGGATACAGAGATAAGTGGAAGAGCAGATGTATATTATGTTGCTGAGAAAGGATCGACAACCATAACAGGAGTAGATCCTGCCTCATGGTATCAGATAACCACTACAGAAATAGCAGAGGGTAGGATGCTTGGCCCTACTGATGTAAATGTGGTTGTGGTAGGAGGAAGATTTGCCAGTAATTTCTTTAAGACACAAGTAGGTATCAACCAGCTTATCACTATCGGAGATAGGTTGTTTAGGATAGTCGGAATCTTAGATGACAGCTCTTCCTCAATTTATATGCCTTTGCAGTCTGCTTATGATGTTATAGATGATAAAACAAAAGATGTATATGATTCAATTATGATAAAAGTCAAGGATGAAAGTCTGCTTGATGATGCGATAGCAAATATAGAGGAAAAACTCATGCTAAAAAGGCATGTTCAGTCCAATAAGCTAGATTTTAGCATATCATCTAATAAAGAAAGACAACAGCAAAGAGCAGACATGACAAATTCGCTAACAACATTCTTAACAGCCATTGCAGCTGTTGCATTATTGGTAGGAGCAGTAGGCATAACCAATACTATGTTCACTTCTGTCCTGGAAAAAACAAAAGAGATAGGGATAATGAAAGCTATCGGTGCAAGAAATAAAGATATATTGACTATATTCCTTCTTAATGCTGGACTCATAGGATTTATAGGCGGATTTATAGGAATAATATTTGGGATAATACTATCTAGTTTTCTGCCTGCTTTGATGGGTGGTTCAGGAGGTATGATGAGGATGTTTGGCGGTGGTGGTGGAATGAGCCTTATCAGTATGGGAATAGCTCTGGCATCTTCTGTATTTATAGGTATGATGTCTGGAGTTGTACCCGCATACCAAGCCTCAAGATTAAAGCCTGTCGACGCTTTGCGTTACGAGTAAGTCGAATAACATTAATGATACAAATATTAGTAAATGTGCGCCAAGATAGCCATAAATTTCGCCATCTCAGGCTCTAATTCTCAAAAATTTAACCGAAAGCTTTATAAATAAAGAGGTATTCAAAAGTATTGGAAAAGAGCTAAAATCTCGACGATAAGATTACTCAAAAATAAACTGATATTTAGTTAAAAATCTATAAGATGGAAGAACAAAAAGAACAGCCAAAAGAAGAATACGGTACAGATTCTATCCAAGTACTTGGCGGCCTAAGTGCAGTAAGAAAAAGGCCAGGTATGTATATCGGTTCAACCGGATTAAGAGGACTGCATCACCTTGTATATGAGGTTGTAGACAACTCAGTAGATGAAGCTATGGCTGGCCATTGTAAAAATATTAAAGCTATCATACATAAGGACAATTCTGTTACTGTAATAGATGATGGAAGAGGTATTCCGACCGACATACATCCAAAATATAATATGTCTGGCGTAGAATTGATAATGACCAAGCTGCATGCTGGTGGAAAATTTGACAATAAAGCATATCAGGTCTCTGGAGGATTGCATGGTGTTGGTATCAGTGTAGTCAACGCCTTGTCTACTAAAGTTATTGTAGAAGTCAAAAGAAAAGGAAAGATCCATCATCAAGTATATGATTATGGTGAACCTAGCGGGGCATTGAAAATTATTGGCGATACAGAGGAAACAGGTACAAAAATAACATTTTTCCCTGATCCTAAAATATTTGAGACTATTGAATTTCATTTTGAAACACTGTCAGCAAGATTAAGAGAACTTGCATTCTTAAATAAAGGGTTAAGGATTGACCTGGAAGACGAAAGGACTGGAAAAAAGCATGAATTCCACTATGAAGGGGGAATCATTGAATTTGTAGAATACCTGAACAAAAACAAAAATCCGATACACAAACCTGTATATTTTCACAAAGAAAAAGATAGGATACTTGTTGAGATAGCTATGCAATATAATGAAGGATATCAAGATAACATATTCTCTTTTGCAAATGATATCAATACTATAGATGGGGGCACACATCTGATTGGATTTAAGACAGCCTTGACAAGAACACTGAACAATTACGCAGACAGTAAAAGTATCAAAGAAAAATTATCTAGTGAAGATGTTAGAGAAGGCTTGACTGCTGTAATATCTGTTAAGCTCCCAGAACCACAATTTGAAGGTCAGACCAAATCAAAATTAGGAAATTCTGAAGTAAAGGGTATAGTTGAATCTGTCGTAAATTCAAGTTTAGGCAGCTTTTTAGAAGAAAATCCATCCATTTCAAATACTATAATCAACAAATCGATCACTGCTGCCAGAGCAAGAGAAGCAGCCAGAAAAGCAAAAGAGTTGACAAGAAGAAAAGGTGCATTGAACGGCCATTCATTACCTGGAAAATTAGCAGATTGTCAGGAAAAAGACCCCTCAAAATGTGAAATATTTATTGTAGAGGGTGATTCAGCAGGCGGTTCTGCAAAACAAGGCAGAAACAGAAAATTCCAGGCCATCTTGCCATTGAAAGGTAAGATCCTAAACGTTGAAAAAGCTCGATTGAATAAGATATTTGAAAATGAAGAGATAATAACTATGGTCACAGCTATCGGATGTGGAATAGGTGAAGAGTTTAATATTGAAAAGGCAAGATACCATAAGATTGTCATCATGACAGATGCCGACGTTGACGGAGCCCATATAAGGACACTATTATTGACATTTTTTTATAGGTATATGAAGCCATTGATTGAAAAAGGGTACATATACATTGCCCAGCCTCCCCTATATAAGGTAAAAAAAGGGAAAAGCGAGCAATATGTATATAATGAAGAAAGACTAAACAAAGTCCTGGAAGAACTAGGAAAAGATAATGTATCGATACAAAGATATAAGGGTCTTGGAGAGATGAATCCTCATCAATTGTGGGAAACAACGATGGACCCAAAAGAAAGAATATTATTGCAGGTTACATTAGAAGATGCTGTTGAAGCAGATAAGATATTCACCATCCTTATGGGGGATCAGGTACAGCCAAGAAGAGAGTTTATAGAAGAACATGCCAAAGAAGTTGTCAATTTAGACATATAATTTGCTTGCAAAAGTATACCATAAACATAAGCGAGCATGTATAATCCAAAACCTTTATAAATCAATATCAAATTCCTGAGATGTAATATGGCTAAAGATAAAACAAAGGTAAAGAAGAAGAAATGGGTACAGATAATAGCCCCAAAATCATTTAGAGAGCAATTAATTGGGGAAGTGACACTAGTTGATACTAAAGATGCGATAGGTAGAACTGTAAAAGTTAACCTGATGGAACTTACCTCAGATATGAAAAAGCAAAATACTGAGATCGGATTTAAGATAATTAAGATTCAGGAAGGCAAAGCATTAACAGAACCGATAAACTATTCAGTTTCAGGATCTTCTATAAAAAGATTTGTCAGAAGAGGTAAAGAAAAGATAGATCATTCTTTTGATTGTGAAACATCCGATAAAAGGAGTGTTAAAGTAAAGCCTATATTGATCACAAGATTTAATGTTAAAAAATCTGTCCAAACGGCCATCAGAAAGGCTGCTCAGGAAATATTGACAAGAGAGATCAAGAAGATAAACAAAGATACATTATTTATGTACCTAGTCACTAACAAGCTTCAGAAAAGCCTAAACGATGAGATAAGCAAGATATATCCATTAAAAAGAGCTGAAATAAAGCAAGTGATTGTAAAAGAGATTAAAAAAGATTCTTCAG
>JBDRQV010000026.1:0-2306 GCA_043826105.1 Nanobdellota archaeon
CTACTCAATGTCTATGTTTTGATGGTAGTGTCGCTAGCGGAAATGGATTTGTCGATGTTTATTCACAGATAAGCGGTTCATTAGAAGGAGACGGTACATGCGGTGGATCAACTTGTGCAGATGGGCAGATCTGTTGTACAGGTGAATGTAAAGATAGGGATAACACTCACTGCACAGCGTGTAATATTGGTTGCACAGGAACTACATCATGTCAAGATGTCAGTGGAACATACCAATGTATTGATCTACAAACCGACATTAATAATTGTGGAACGTCCGGACATGCATGTGGTGCAAATGAAGCCTGCTGTAGTGGAACCTGTACATCTATCACTACGAAAACAAACTGTGGTGCTTGCGCTAACATATGTGGAGCTAACCAAGATTGTTGTAGTAAAATATGTCAGGCCATAAACACAGCAACTAGATGTGGATCTTGTTCTAATTCATGTAGTGGAACAACACCAACATGCTGTTCAGGAACATGTGTTAATACTAATACCAATGCTGATCATTGTGGGAGTTGTGGTAATGATTGTGGAACCGATACTTGCACTTCAGGCACCTGTAATTCTGGCGGCGGCTATGTGGATACTTGGTAAAAATTTATTGATCTTATTTTTTCACTTAAAAAGAGGCAAATCATGAAATTTTATGTTCAAAAAAAGGCCCAACTCACAGTATTTATATTGCTAGGCTTGATTATAATCTTCACATTCTGGTTTTTAATGTATATGTCCCAGTCTACTGCTCCAGAAGATCTTACGAACAGGGTTGACAAAGTCTATAATGACTTTCTAAGGGCTTCCTCAGTAAAAGAATACACAGTAGAATGCCTTAAACAATCTGCAGAAGAAGGCTTAAGATTAGCTGCCCTGCAAGGCGGAAGGATATATGACTATCAGGTCGGTGAAGAAAATATAGATCATAATCTGGTTCTTTATCTCCCTTTTAATGAGAATAGATCAACTCCACCATTTTTAAAAGATTACTCATCCTATAATCTCTGCAATCAAGGTATCAATTGTTTGATCGTAAAAAATGTAAATTGGACATATGAAGGAAGATTCGGAGGAGCATATAGTCTTAACGGAAAAGATCAATTTTTTGATATAAATCAAAATAATCTTATAGACTTTGAAGCAGATGAAAACTTTACCATCATGCTATGGTTTAAGACAAATTCTTCAAAACAGCAGACAATACTTATGAAGGGAGATGCAGCTAACCCACATTACGAATTAAGCATTATCAATCAAAATATCACTTTTGCTATTAGAGATGCAATTAATGAAGTTAAAGTAATTGGTCCTAGCGTAACAGATAACATATGGCACCATGTTGCAGTAACATTAAACAGAGAAAATTCCAGATTAACATTATATCTAGATGGTTCTAAGATTGAAGAAGAAGATTCATCACTTATAGGGTCTATTACTAATGTGGTCAATCTAGAAATAGGGCAACATTTGGGCTGGATACAATTCTTCAACGGAACACTGGATGAGATATCTATCTATAATAGGACATTAAACATTTTAGAGATAAAACAACTAAGTTATAACAACATACCTCTTCAACAACCCCTATCTTATAATGATATAGTTCCTTATAACTATTCTGACAAGATTTACAACATAAGCTACCTGATGAAACAGCCAGTTAAGCATATAGACAATTATAATCTTGATATTCCATCTTACCCTTATGAAGGTTCTTTAGTTGATGATCCAGTATACTCTTTTGGTGACATCATATCTCAACCAGTTCATCATAGTCTTTTTGCGTACTACAATTTTGTTTATCCTACACTATATCCTTTATGTAATAAGGTTGGCCCAAACAAATGGGATTACACCGGAGCAAAATATTCATGTGATAGTTATGCTGATGTAACTAACAGATCGATACAGACAATGTTACAAAAATTTATAGTAAACAGGACAAAACAATGCTTGGATTTCTCAAACTTCACTAAAAAATTTGGTTATAACATAACTGAAGGCAATTTAACTGCAGATATTCTTTTTGGCGAAGATCATGTATTTGTATATGCAACGCACCCTATAAAGATATCGGTGGGTGGCAAACCACCTATAACAAAATTCTTAGACTATAATTTTAAGTTATATATTAGGTATAGTAAAATACATGAATTAGCAGATCATCTTGTGGGCAGGATGGCAAAATCAATTGGCAAGATACCAACTACAGATGCATATAATATACGTTTTGATCTAACTTCTGACTATCCAGCGGATTGTGGAGCAGGATTTGATGAACTTTGTAGAGATGCAAATATAGAT
>JBDRQV010000027.1:0-9119 GCA_043826105.1 Nanobdellota archaeon
TGTTTGGGGAGAAAAAGGATCCTTCTACATGATCTGTCCCGGGCTGCTCCATCGTGTTTTTTTATTCAATGTAGGATATCCTATTTCATCTCCAAAGAAATGCCTTCCATAATAACCCTTGGCATGTATCCCAAATCCAGCACTCTGGAATTCCATCCTGTCTAGTTTCATCAATTTTGACAGGACTTTATATTTTTTAAATACCTCTTCATCTACTTCTTTATCAAGCTCACATCCTTTTAATGTCATCACCATATCAGCAGTCCTGACAGGTCTGGCAAGTAAAGAGAACCTATCTGTTACAGCACTAAGGCTGACTCTAGCCTTTAGCTTTTTAGCAGCAACAGCCATGGATAATGCAATAGAATAAGAATCAAGAAAATCCTCTAACGGCAGGTCCATATTTTCTTTTTTTGGGAGCAGCACAAATCCCAGGGCAAGCCGCTCTTTTTTCTTTAAATCATAGCCCTGCCTTAATATTCTATTTGAGGTTTCTATTAATTTATCCCACCTATATTTCTTATGCCAATCAGATTTATAATTTAGATCTATAGTTCCTCTGAAATGTTCTTTTTCAGCGGTTAATATTATTTCTGGCTTTTTGAATATATCTTTAAAAACCTTTTTTCCTGTTCTTTTGTCGACAGCACCTATAAATTCTTTTAAAGCATGCACTTTTTTTGTTTTCAATTTTTTTTCCAATTCCCTATAAACATACCATACTTCTCTAAGTATAATCAAATTATGATTTGTACCATCTTCAACAATAACATGCATATCTCCGTTTAACTCATGTATTGCCTTTGAAAGGGGAGCAATAGAATAGAATGCTTTTTCTTGTTTAATATTCATCTTTACAAACGTAACTTTATTTTCTACCTTTCCTTTTAGTTTTTTCATATAATAATCTACAGCACCGTAGAATTTATTTTCGTCGTATTTCATGATACCACCTTCAGTTCTTTTGTTATTTTGGTCAATACTTTTACAGTATTATCTTCGATCAATACATCATCTTCTATCCTGATCCCAAACTTATCTGTATAGATGCCGGGCTCAATAGTAAACACCATATTATTCTTGACTTTTCCTTTCGATTTGTCTGTTAGATTTGGCAACTCATGTATGTTTATTCCAAATCCATGCCCCAGGCCATGGGTAAAATATTTTCCATATGTTTTTAATCCTTTTAGGGCACCATTATATATCTTATCACATTTTTTATTGGCTTTTATATTATTTATGGTTTCTTTTTGAACATCCAAAACAAGATTGTAGATATCTCTTTGTTTTTTATTTATCTTACCGAGATATACAGTTCTGGTAGTGTCGGTACAATAATTTTTATATTTTATCCCAAAATCTATGACACAAAACCCCTTCTTTAACTTTACATCCCTGGTGATGTGGTGAGGTTTGACTGCATTTATTCCAGAAGCAACAATAGTCGGAAAAGCCAGTTCGCATCCTCTTATCTTTGTTTCATTCTCTAAAAATGCCCGAACTTCTGATTCTGTTTTAAACTTTCTAAAGTTATCCATACATTTTTTCAGGATTTGATCAGAAATTGCACATCCCTTTTTTATTATTTCAATCTCTTTCTTGGTTTTTATCTCCCTTAATTTTAAGCAGTCTCCAGCAACATCCAAATAACTAGCACCCTCCAGGTGTTTTTTCAATTCCCTATATGCATTCAAAGAAAAAACATTCTTATCTATAGAAATCTTTTTAGGCCTTATCCTATTTTTCTTTAGTAATCCTTTGATATTCTCAAATAATCTTTTTTCTTTATCCCATATATACACTTTATCGATGATTCCTTCTTTCGCTCTGCTAAACTCCATTTTAGGTACGACCAAGAATGGTTTACTCTTTGAAGGGATGACCAATGCACCGATCCCAACATACTGGGCAAAGTAGGTCATATTGCTTTCTCCACCATCTCTGCCAACATTATAGAACAAAGCAAAATCAATATTTCTCTTCTTCAATATTTCCTGCAATTCTTTAATTTTCATCAAATTTGAACTTAAATAGTAAGTATTAAAAGCTTTTCTTTTTATAATATATATAAAATGCAGATTTTTAGATTAAAAAATGGTCTGACAGTAGTGTACGACCGCAGAAAGACAGAAACTGTGTCTATCCAAACTACAGTTAAGGTTGGTTCAAATAACGAGGAAAAAGACGTATTTGGCATATCTCATTTCATAGAACATATGCTTTTTGAAGGTACAAAAAAGAGAATGTCTTCTAAGATAATAAGCAATGAAATAGAAAGTCTTGGCGGTCAGCTTAATGCATATACATCCAATGAACGCACATGTTTTTTTGTCAAAGTGCCAAAAAACCATTTTTTAAAGGCACTAGACATAATTTCAGACATAACCCAAAATCCGATTTTTGATAAAAAAAGTTTAGAAAAAGAGAGAAAAATAATCCTAAAAGAGATAAATCTCCATAAAGACGAACCAAGATTCCATCAATGGGTATTGTTTCAAAAAACACTTTTTAAAAATCTACCTACTAAAAATCCAACCTATGGTTCTGTTAAGTCTGTTAAGTCTATAACCAGAAAAGACATGTTAGACTACTATAACAAATATTATTTGCCTAATAACATTGTGCTCTCAATAGTGGGTGATGTTAAAAACATTAAGCAAAACATAAAAAAGTATTTTAACAAATTCAAAGCAAAGAGATTGCCCAACATAAATTCCATCTCAGAGCCTATCCAAAACAAAATAGAGATAAAGAAAGAAAAGAGGAAGATTCTGAATTCATATATGGTTTTAGGATATAAAACTCCGGCTAGATTAGATAAAGACAGCTATGTTTTAGATGTAATCCGTGCCATATTAGGCAAAGGTCAATCAGGCAGAATTTTTGATGAGATACGTAACAAACGCGGCCTGGCTTATGAAGTAGGTGTTTATCATGAACCAGATAATGATTATGGCTTTTTTGCAGTATATCTCAATACACATAAGAAAAATATTTCCAAATCTGTAAAAATAATCCTTGATGAATTTAAAAAATTAGAAGACCTGACTCCTAAAGAGATAGCAGAAGCAAAGGGCTATTTAGAAGGCCAATTTATTTTAGATAATGAAGATACCCATGACAGAGCAGATGAAATAGGTTTTTGGGCATCAATTAAAGATGCAAAATTATTCGATAGATATCTGGATGAGATAAGGAAAGTTAAAAAAACAGATATCATTGATGTGGCTAAAAAATATTTAGGAAAAAACTATGCTTTGGCTGTAATAGAACAAATTTAACGCGTAATCTCAAAACTTTTTACTTTGTCTAGGAGTTCTTTTGCCTTGCCTTTTTCAAAATGTTTCCTAACAGGTTCTATCAATTTATTTATCTCATTAACAACACCCTGTTTAAGATCCATGGGGTGGAGCTCTTTCTTTACATAAGCTTTTTCCAGCTCACCATAAGATTCAAACTCTAAATTGCCACCCCACTTTTCAGGCCTTTCAATGACTAATTTATCTATCTTTTCAAAGATGAGGTACTTACAGTATTCCATTATCGGATTTTCTTCAACAATTCCCTCAGGGCAATAGGCCTTTTTAATCTTTCTTTTGATATCTTCTTCAGAATCAGTCATAAAAATAGCAGTATCTGGTTTGGATTTAGACATCTTCAACTCTATCCCTCTTTCAGCACCGCTTAATTCAGACTTAGGTGGCTGGCCTAAACCCATCAACATATGATGATGTACTGCCACAGGCTTCCAATAACCCATTTTCTCACCCAACTCTCTTGCTAGCACATTTACCTTCCTTTGGTCCATCCCCAATTGGGTTATATCTACATTCAGATGGAATATGTCTGCAGCTTGCATACATGGGTAAAGGATCTGTGAGGCCTGTAGTGCGTCTTTCTCACTTCTGCCCATTATCTGGCTGCATCTGACAATCCTGTTGACAGTGCTGTTCCTTGCAATCTGCATAACCTTTGCCCAATATTTATCATCTTTGACTAGATCAGAAGCCCACAATATCTCTATTTTTGTCATGTCTACATCACATGCTTTCCAAACTTCCATAAAATATTTTCCAGCTGTTTGGATATTGTCCAGGTTTCCACCCAGCTTGTTATTAGCCCATGCATGCCAGTCTGCTATCAATATCTTGAATGTGCATCCAGCTTTGATCATCTTGTTGATATTGATTGCCCTTAGAATTCCTTGTGCAATATGCACATTACCACTTGGCTCAAAACCATCATATGCCACAGGATTCTTTTTTTCCTTTAACAGACCCAATAGTTCTTCTTCTGTTATTATCTCTTCTCCAACTGCTTTGATAAGATTTAATCTTGCTTTTATGTCCATTTTTGTAAAAGATTGATCAAGATATTAATAAATGTTTTGGGTTTATTTATTTTCAATATAGAAAATAAGCACTAGCACAAGACAACAATGCGCGCAACCTATTTAAATAAATTAAGATTAGCCAACATCAATGATATCTGTTACATCGCTTTCTAGCTACTTATACTGTCCAAGAAAGCTTTTTCTTGAAAGGGTGTTAGGTTTTTATGAGCCGCCAAAAGAAGCACTTGTGAGGGGCTCTATAAGGCACGATACATATGATCTGATAAACAAGAATGAGGAAAGGATAGTTAAAAGCATCAAAGAAAAACTAAGTTTAGAAAAGATTAAAGACTTATATCAAAGGGAATATCTAAAATTTCTGAGATTGGCCATATTAAGAAATAAAGAAGGATTAAAAAATTTTGATTTAAATCTAGCTGATGTATTTAATCAGACATATCCTATGATAATGGATGAAATCGAAAACAGGAGCTTTAATATCTTTAACTTTATCCAGGCACACGATCTGTTCGCAGAAGAATTATGGGCAAAATTAACCCCTAAAATTATTTCAGAATTCAAGATAAGATCTCAAACTTTAGGTTTAAGCGGCATAATAGATCAGATCGAAGTCTATGAAACAGGCAAGGTTCCAGTCGAACTTAAAACAGGGAAAACACCAAACGAAGGAGTATGGCCAGGCCACAAGATCCAGATAGCAGCATACATGCTTTTATTGTCAGAATACCACGATGAGGAGATAAAAGAAGGATTTGTCGTATACCTTGATAGCAAAGAAAGAAGGCACATTCCTATGAATGCTTTCTTAAGACAGGAGGTATTAGAGTTAGTTGAAAAAGTCGGCGAACTATTAGCTTCTAACTCTCCGCCAGCAATCTGCACTAATCAGAATAAATGCAACATCTGCGGTTTAAAAGAAGATTGTTATGATAATGAAAAAATAAATAAATCTATCAATAAAAATAAGAATAAAAAAATTATTAGAAAAGTTTAAATAACACATGATAAAGATTGGATCATATGACTGGCGTATTGAGTGGAGGGGGCACAAGTACTTGGGAACCATTCTCTTTGGGTATTGGTTTTATTTCAATAATCTCATCACTTTTCTTCTTCTTGTATCGATTTGAGGTGATTACACTTACAATAGAAATCCCAGATGAGTTTTTTTTGTTTTATTTTCCATCACTAATCCTCATATCAGGGACAATGCATCTCTTATCAACTATAGGCATATTTGGTATGAAATAATAAAATCAAAACCTTTAAATATAAGCTAGCCCCCCATACACTTACTATAAAGTTAATAATCATTGTGAGGGGAATATTATGGCTGAAGGCGACAAAAAGTTCTCAAAACAGTTAATCGGGAAGACAATCGTAAGCAAGACAGGTAAAAGATTCGGCGAAGTCGGAGACATAATTTTTGAGACGAGGTCTGGCGAATTGATCCATATGGTGCTTACTAATCCTACATCTTATACTGAAAAGTTAGAATTAGAAAAAGATAAAGAAGGAAAGATTCTAATCCCTTTTAGTGCTGTGATAGCTATCGGAGATTTTATGGTTATTGCAGAAGAAGATATAATTTAACAAATTATTTAAATTAATACTTGTTTCTTTTTTTTATGACAAAAGATATAGCTATATGGACTGAAAAATACAGGCCAAAGGATTTTTCTGAGCTTAAGGGTCAAAAAGACATTATCAAAAGAGTAAAAGCATTTGTTGAACAAAGGAACATGACTCATCAGCTTTATGCTGGTCCAGCAGGAGTAGGTAAATCTACTCTGGCATTAGTTGTTGCTAGGCAGCTTTTTGGAGATAGCTGGCATCAAAATTTTGTCGAATTGAATGCATCAGATGAAAGAGGCATAGATGTAATAAGGGTAAAAGTAAAGGATTTTGCCAGGACAAGGGCAATCGGAGATGTTCCATTCAAGATAATCTTCTTGGACGAATGCGACGCTTTGACAAGGGAAGCACAACAAGCCCTAAGGAGAACAATGGAAAACTATACTCAAACATGCAGGTTTATTTTAAGCTGTAATTATTCTTCAAAGATCATTGATCCCATACAAAGTAGATGTGCTGTTTTTAGGTTTAAGCCCCTGGCAAAAGAAGATATTTTTTCTATTATAGATAAGATAGCTAAAACAGAAGAGCTGGAAATAGATGAAAATGCAAAAGAAGCACTCTTTATAATATCTGGTGGCGATTGCAGAAGGCTAGAGAACATATTGCAGGGATGTGCAGCCCTTGGCAAAAAAATAACTGATGAATTGGTTTATTCGATGGCTGCAGTTGCAAGGCCAAAAGAGATTAAAGAAGTTTTGGATCTGGCAGTTCAATCTAAATTCATAGATGCAAGAAACAAGCTTTTAGATGTCATGCTTAACTACGGCCTTTCTGGTTTAGATGTCATAAAGCAGATACAGAAAGAGATTCTTAATCTGGATGTTGATAATCGTAGAAAGATGGAACTCATAGATCATTGTGGTGAGACAGAATTTAGGATGACAGAAGGCAGTGATGAATTTATCCAATTAGAAGCATTATTAGCTAAAGCATCAATAATAAAAGAAAAATAAAATAATTAACTAGCCTTTTTGACTAATACTGTTGTTTGTTTGTTTTCTTTATAATTATATACTAAGTCAACTGTTATCTTCTTAGTATAATCGCTGGTTGCTGATGATGTATCCACAGTGCACCTTATAAGCTTTTTTCCATCATATAATGTTGTTGTTCCTGTTACTCCTGCAGCAGCACCGATTCCTGTACAGCTTATTCCACTCATTCCACCAACAGTAACCTGAACTTTGTTTTTATGTGCAATGTCATCTACAGAACAAGCAGCATCATCCGATATAGCTCCCGTTCCCCTATGTTGTATTTCAAAAGAGAAAGTAACCTTATCTGTTCCTGCGATGTTCTCCTGGAAATTACCTATCTGGACAGGCGCACTTGAGCTGCTTACAGCCTTTGTACCGACAGGGTCACAAACCTTTCCTTCTCTTTTTGCCAGATCTTGTAAAACACAGACATCAGCCTGAGCCTTTGTTCCATATTTATAACATGTCTCTGCCCTTACAGTATATTCATTATTTGCAGGTAAAAGGCCATTATAACTAAACTTATCAAATGTAACATAAGTTACTGTTCCAGGTATAAGGTTGCCTTCTGCATCAATATAAGCAGGTTCTAGATCTTCAGTTGGACTTTTTTCTATGTCTGGAGTACTGAAATCAGCTCTATCAAACCCGACCAATTTTATTTTCATATCACTTTTAAGTACTTTAACTTCTCCCTTATTTTCTACATTTAATATGATCTCAAATGGAGTATTCTGGTAGACTTCTGATGGTGGTGAGCCTGTAAGGAAATCAGCCACAACAGCAGTTGTACCTCCGATAAATCCAGTTCTTGAGACACCGCCGTCTCCACCTCCTTGACATCCAGCTAACATAAATAAGCTAATGACAGAAAGTGCTAATATTACGTTTTTATTCATTTTTTCAGCCTCCTTTTAAAGTATTGTTTTAATTTCATAGTCGTTATTATATATAAACTTTTTGTTTCTTGACTGTTCATATCTTAATAACTTCAATTTCCTTAGACTCTGTTGTAGAGTAGCCGTAGGTTAATATGATATTTAATGGAGCAGTATATATGCTTGTTATCTTATCCACATTGCCCTTTTCACAAAAAATATATCCCTTGCCATTGACCAACTTAACAACCCCACCCTCAGGTTTACAACCAGCCGTTATATCTTCGCTACCCAGCTTAACGCTATATGCTACATTATCCAAATTTCCCCAACCATATCCCGTATTAGGGTTTGGATCAGCGCTAATATCAACTTTATCACTAGGAATTATATTACCCTTACCTAAATTTTGGATATATATCTTAAATAATAATCTGGTTGATGTGATGTCTTGTTCTACTTTTGTAACAGCAACAGGCGCCCCCTGATTAGATAATGATATATCTTTGACAGTGCATACTTTTTCCTGCACTACAGCACTTCGGGGATTAGGATCGATACATACAGAAGGGTTAGCGATTGTCTTATATAGATAAGTCAATGAGAATAGTAAGTTTTGCTTAAATGATGATGCTCCCTTTGGTAGGTCTTTCACTTCATCAATGATGAAAGCCACTGCTGAAGAAGCGCCCTCTGGGGTAAAATCACTTTTACCCATTAGTGTCCCGCCACTCAATGCAATTGCTTTATTACCCACCTTTAATATGTCATCATTGTTGCCGACCAACCAAATAGCTCACTTCAGGTCAGCTGTTTCATCAGCTTGCGGAAAAGCACCCCTATTTTGTACTTCCACAACCAAATTAACAGTTTTATCTCCAACATAAACCCTGTCAGGCACGCCAACAGGAAAATTCAGCTTCAAACCCTCTGTCCCACTCCTATAATCTCCTGTTTTTTGTGGTCCACTACTTTTAGAGTTACATCCAGTAAGAATTATGGCTATTATTATCAAAACAACAACAATCTTTTTCATTTATTCTTTTCCTCTTTTTCCGATTATTTAAATATTTCGATTAAGTACTTAACTTTTTTATCTCTACTTCCTTAGATATGCTGGTGGTATATCCATAATCTATCTGTATCCTCAATGGTGTTAGATAAACACCATCGCTAGTACTGATTCCATCAGCATAGCTGCACCTTATAGTTGCTTTGTTTTCATCTAATCTTTTCTCAGCAGGATTTATTCCGGTTTTTTCACTATCA
>JBDRQV010000028.1:0-6158 GCA_043826105.1 Nanobdellota archaeon
CATAGCCTGCAATGTTTGTGCTCCAAGTTTTCCATCTGCTATCAATCCACCATTATTTCTTTTATTATATTCATGTTGGAATCCAGCTATGACTGCCCTCCGCATCCCGCCATTATACACTGCAGCAGTCATTCTTAAGGCGTTATCTCCTGTATAACCCCGGGATAAAACCTTTTTGTAGACTGATTTAAAGAATATTATCCCATTTTCTATATTTCTTATAGGATTAGATATATGGTTTATTAACCCCTGTCTTGAGGTAAATCTCTTTTGCATCTCAAAATAATCATCTGCAGCATCAACGGCTATCTGCATGGGGCCATAGCTGTTGACCCTACCAAAAAAAGGCAAAGTTCCGTTTAAATCTTTTGCAACAGATTCAGCAACCTCATGCAGCCAGCGATAAGCCAGATTAACGATAAGATTATCTGAATATTTTTCATTTTCGGCAGTTATGACTGCAGATGCGACAACCTTTGCTTCTAGATTTCTACCGCACGCTCTTTCAATATAACTGGAATATCTCCTGACTTTTTCAGGATAGCCCTCGATAGGTTCAGAAAAAACACCATCAGGATCTATGTAATTCTCCCTATGGATCACAGTTGCTAAACCGCTTCCTGTACCTAAAGCAGCTGTAGTAGCTGCCCCTACTCTGGCAGCACCCATCAACCATTCTCTCCTAGTCATCATTTTCATTTTCAAATGTATATCCCGATATAGCCGATCAGAATACAATATCAATTTATAAACTTTTACTTATATCATTACTTATAAGTACTAATAAAATAAAAAGAAATAATTTAATTATTGTTTTTACTTTTTCTTCTTTATCGATTCATTAAGGTCTTTCACTAATTTATCTGTATCAATCCCATGGGCAATACATCCTTGTTCGATGTTTTCAAACTGAGCCACAGCACAGCCCATACAATGCATCCCATGATTTTGAAATATATGGAATGTTTCTGGGTATTTATGCACTATCTGTCCGATTGACATCTCTTTTGTTATCTTCTCTTCTGTTTTCTTTTCCATCTTACTCACCTACCTTAGTAATTTTGATAGCATCTACTGGACAGATATCAGCAGCCTCTTGGTTGCACCCTATATCTTCTACTTCTTTTTCTTTAGGGCTGGCCTTGTTATCGTCGCTTATCTCAAAATTATCGCAGCTTGTGCATGCTCCACAACCGATGCACGAATCTTTATCAACTTCAACTTTATATTTTGTCATATTATCACCTTTTGCCTAAAAATAAGTCTTTCTTTTTAAACTTAATCTTTAACAATTATCTCAGTTGACGGCTTTCCTATCTTGATGAACTCAATTCCTACTTCTTTTAGCAGCTCTTTTGCAGATACATCTGGATATTCACCATAAGTGACATACCTCTTGATCTTTGCATTAGCTAACATCTTAGCGCATAATATGCAAGGAGAGTGTGTACAATAGATAGTAGCTCCCTCTATATTCTTGCCATGCAGGCCAGCCTGGATTATTGCATTCTGTTCAGCATGTATCGCTCTGCATATCTCATGTCTCTCACCAGAAGGGATGTTATTTTCATCCCTTAAGCAACCAAGCTCTAAACAGGATTTGACTCCAGCAGCTGCCCCATTATATCCTGTAGTAAGAATTTGCTTATTCTTGACGATGACAGCACCAACATGATGTCTCCTGCAAGTCGATCTTTCTGCTACTAGCATAGCGATTTTCATAAAATATTCATCCCACAAAGGCCTTTTTATTTCTTCCATCTTAATTGTTTATCTCCACAAATTTTGAAATGCTTCTCTCATCAGTATCAGCTATCTCATCAGGAAAACAGCAGGCAGGAAGTTCATTTAAACTTAAATGATATCTTAAGCATTCACAACAGATACCATGCCGACTACAAGAAGTATGCTTACAGTTACAATTAACCGAATTTTTACTCTTCTTACAGTCCATAAAACCCACCCCGAGAAATGTAAAACTTTATTGTTTTTAAAGATTTGGATTTTAGGGATTGACAGCACCTATTTGGACTACTTTAATCCTTTGTTCCAATGCATATTCTGTAGATAATGTGCGATCATATTCTTCAGGTTTAAATTCTCTGGCCCTAATATTTGCAAAACCGGTCTGATCCAAAGCAGGAACTATAACACTATCTACGACGGATTCAACCGCTGAAAAAGAAACTACTCCTCCCGGTCTTATCTTTTCCCTAGCTATCTCTAAGACTCTTTTTTGATATTTATGGAATCCTTCCTCGCCAAACCTATGTTTAAATCTGGCAAAATCTATAGCCTCAAAAAAATAAGGTGCGTAATGCCCAAATGCCATATCTGAAACCAAAACCGAGATTGAACCCTCTCCAAATCTCTCAAGCCCATCTGCAAAATCACAATCTAACTGGACTATATCCTTGTTTTTACAGCATTGTCCTCTTCTGTCTATCCCAAAGAAACGCATTTGATCCGGGTCATAACCATTTCTAAATCTTCCCATATACTCTTTGATCTGGGTCCTACCCATACCCCAGTAGGTATTGCCTAGATCAACTACATTGACATAACATGGGTCTCCAAATTTTAGCATTCCTTCGCAGAATTTAGCAATTATTTATTAGTGTTTTGTTTATCATCTGACAATGACTTTAGAGATATCCTTTTCCAATATCCCCTTAAACTCTTCCAATTCTTTTTTAGAATAAGGCTTGATCTTTTCAAATGACTTATCTAGGCATTTATCATTTCTGAACTGCTGTATGATAAATTTCTTTGCACCTTTTAACCAATTTCCAATCTTAGAATACTCTTCAGATGAATGCAGATTAGGGACAGTAGTCATCCTGAATTCATAATCAACATTATCTTCCATCAATATATTAACTGACGCCTTTATCTTACTTTTATCTACTTTAACACCAGCAGCTTTATCATAACTATCTAATGAGCTTTTAATGTCCATAGCGATATAATCGACTAGTTTAGAATCGATCAATTTCTTTAATAGATCAGGGTTTGTCCCATTTGTGTCTACTTTTACTTTATAATCTAATTTTTTTATATTTTTTATAAGATTGATGATATCTTCATTTAAAAGAGGCTCTCCACCACTTATACAAACACCATCTAAGACCTTTTTTCTCTTCTCCAAAAAAGCAAATATCTCATCTTCAGGGATATCATCCAAAGAATCCATGACTAGATCAGCATTATGGCAAAAGCCGCATCTAAAATTACATCTGCTGACAAATAAAGTACAAGAAACATAAGGCGGGAAGTCTACCAACGAAGTTTTTTGTAATCCTTTTACTTGAAATTTCCCATTTCTTTCAAGTTTAAAACTCGGATATTCGAGTTTTTTCATCTTCATGTTACTATCTTCATAGTTTCTTCTAATCCTTGAGCTGTAGAAACTACGCTTTCATTATCAAGAAACATGACAATCGGCAGTTTTAAGGTGCCATCATCCATCCGCTTAATATTTTCCTTAATTGATCTATCTATATAATATTTTCTAAACTCTTTGTTTCCTTCAGGTGACCTTAGATCGATCACAGAACCGTTTAATGGCTTATTCTTCAGATAGGATTTGACTTTTTCACATTTTTCACAATTAGGGAACGTAAATATCTTATAAGCATTGATATTTTTTGGCAAATTATCGACAACAGTCGAATTCTCTTCTGTCATCTCTGAAACAATAACAGTTCCTTTAGCCTTGGGATTGGCTAAGGAATGTTCCTCTGTAAATGTCACTCTTTCATGATATTCCTGTTTTTTTCCATTATTCCAGTTATGCACAGGCCTGAAATACCCAACAACTCTGGAATATACTTCGCATGGTATCACTATATTCTGCATATTAATTCACCTCTTTCATTATGCCATATTTTTTCAATTGTTCTTCTGTATGTTCATGAGGGCAATGAAAATGTTCTCCTGAGATATATCCATGGATAGGGCATACGCTGAATGTGGGAGTTATTGAAAAATAGGGCAGTTTATAATTGGCTGTAACTTTCTTGATGAGATCCATCGCAACCTTCCAGTCTGATATCTTTTCTCCAACAAAACCATGCAGCACAGTTCCACCAGTATATTTGCACTGTAGTTCATCCTGATGGTCCAAAGCTTCAAAAACATCTTTGGTATAATTGACAGGCAGCTGTGAACTATTTGTATAATAAGGTGCTTCTTCAGTTCCACCTGTGATTATCTCAGGGTATAGCTTTTTATCATGTTTTGCAAACCTATAAGCAGTTCCTTCTGCAGGTGTAGCTTCCAGATTATAGATGTTACCTGTAGCTTCCTGAAATTCCTGGAGCTTAGCTCTCATGAAATCTAAGACCTCTATCGCAAACTTCTTACCCTCTTCAGTCGTTATATCTTTGCCGACAAAATTTAAGCAGCATTCATTCATTCCATTGATGCCTATGGTAGAGAAATGATGTTCTAAGCTGCCAAGATATTCTAGGGTATAAGGCAGCAGGCCACCTTTCATGTTTTTGGTGACTTCTTTCCTTTTTATCTCTAATGACTTGGATGCAAGTTTCATTAATTGTTCTAATTGCTTAAAAAACTCTTCTTTTGTCTTTGATACGAATCCTAATCTAGGTAAGTTTATGGTAACAACGCCAACAGATCCGGTTTTCTCGCCAGATCCAAATAACCCACCAGTCTTATTTCTAAGCTGTCTTATATCGAGCTGTAGTCTACAGCACATGCTTCTGACATCTGAAGGCTTTAAGGAAGAATTTACAAAATTCTGGAAATAAGGTGTTCCGTATTTTGCAGTCATCTCAAACAACAATTTTGAATTCTTCGAACCCCAGTCAAAGTCTTTAGTTATGTTATATGTGGGTATGGGAAAAGTAAATATCCTGCCGTCCATATCTCCAGCCATCATAACTTCCATGAATGCATTATTTATCATATCCATCTCTTTTTGATACTCGCCATATGTGCTGTCTAATCTGTCTCCTCCAATGATCACTTTTTCATCTTTCATATCTTCAGGGACAACCCAGTCAAATGTAAGGTTTGTAAATGGAACCTGATTACCCCATCTTGAAGTCTGGTTGATAGAGAATATAAACTCCTGCATGTTCTGCTTTACCTGTTCATAATCTAACTTATCATATCTTACAAAAGGTGCCAGGTAAGTATCAAATGAAGAAAATGCTTGTGCTCCTGCCCATTCATTCTGCAATGTTCCTAAGAAATTGACTAATTGTCCAAGCAACGCATTCAAATGTTTTGCAGGTCTCGCAGCAACTCTTCCTTTTACACCGTTGAATCCTTTTTGCAGTATGTCTTTTATGCTCCATCCTGCACAGTAGCCTGCAAAAACACCCACGCTTAAGTCATGTATGTGGAAATCTGCTTTTCTATGGGCATCTGATATCTCCTTAGGATATATGTTCTCTAAAGTATACTCTGCTATTACAGCTCCAGATATATGTGCCTGCAGTCCAGAAATAGCATAAGTTGTATTGGAATTTTCTTTTACTCTCCAATCGCTCTGTCCAACATATCCATCAATTATTCCGCTTACTTTCTTTAAGAATGCGCCGGCTTTACGCATTTCAGCTCGCTTCTGCCTATATATTATATAAGCCTTAGCAGTTTTAGCATGGCCGCTCTTTATCAAAACCCTTTCAACAATATCTTGTATATCTTCGACACTTGGAATCTCATTAATATCATATTTATATTCCAGAACAGTAACTATCTTTTTTGTCAGGTTGATAGCAGCTTCTTTATCTGTTCCGCCTATAGAACCAGCTGCCTTAAATATGGCTTCAACAATCCTTTCAGGAACAAACTCAACTATCCGTCCATCTCTTTTTTTAATGCTCTTGATCATACTATTATGGACATGTATTCTCCTATCCTCACTCAATTAAAACACCTCTTTATTTCTTTTTTAGCGATTTAAGCTCTTTTTCAAATGAACTGATATCAGTAAAATCTTTGTAAACTGAAGCAAACCTCACATAAGCGATCTTGTCGATGTCTTTAAGCCGCTCCATAACTCTCTCCCCTATAAGCTTGGATGGAACTTCTGTTGTTTCTTCTTTTCTTAACTCTGTCTCGACATCATCAACTAATCTTTCTATCTTTTCAATCTTTATCGGCCTTTTTTCACAGGCTTTGACTAC
>JBDRQV010000029.1:0-6619 GCA_043826105.1 Nanobdellota archaeon
GCTGTTGAAAACAATAAATATAAATATTAATTAAATATAATTTATGATTATGGTACCATGGATACTGATTTCAATTGTAATCCTGCTTTTAATATTAGGAGTTATTGTCTTTTTGGTTACGAAAAAGAAGAAACATAAGCCTGATTATTATGCCTTATTTATTATGGGACTTATCTGGCTACCATTGGGTATCCCATTAGATAATTATGCTTTTACAGTGATGGGATTGTTGTTTATGATAATCGGATTGGCTAATAAAGATAAATGGAAGACCAATAGAAGAGATTGGAAAACTATGGATAAGAATGAAAGAAAACTTATGACAATTGCCATCATAGTTCTTGGACTGTTGGCTTTAGCAGGATTGACCGTATTTTATCTAGCTCAGAAAGGGATCCTAAATATCTAAAACTCTTCATCAACTTTCTCAACATACTCCCTAACTCTTTTAACAACAGAATTCAACAAGAACTGCCCTATCTTCTCGTCAAATATCTCTGCCAGAGTTGAGTTTTCAGTAATCCGATAATTATTCTTCACTTTTTCTATCAGGAATATATCCCTTAATCGTTTTAACTGTCTCTTGATATTTGATGGTGCTATGCCTGCCATCTTTAGCTTGTTCTTTTTTCTTTCTTCTATGACTAATCTTTCGATCTCAACAGAATCCATCTCTTTTTTAGATTTTAATAAAACAGATAATATATCGACAATAACGTCTCTTGAATCTCCAGGCTGCAACAACCCCAGGCTCAAACATAATTTTCTTATCAGGTCCCTACCTTTAATATTTTGCGGCTTTTCGTATTTCCTTAGCGTTATCTCTGCTAAAGAAACGTCTCTGCTTATTGTTTTTTTAGGCATAAACAATACATTGGAGAAACTGATATTTAAGGTTTTGGATTGAAAGGTATAAAAGTCGCATACTAACTTTGGACTATATCCAATATCTCTTTACCATATTTCATTATCTTTGTTGGGCCAAGCCCATGTATCTCCTCTAGATCCTCATTTGTCAGAGGCATTTTTTGGGCAATATCTATCAAAGTTCTGTCATGCATGACCATATAAGATGGAATACTGATCTGATTGCTTATCTCTCTTCTCCATTCTTTAAGTCTGGATACTATATCACCAGACTTTTTCATATTTGGTCGATATTTCTTTTTAGGCTTTAATTCGATCTTTGTTTCATCGATCATCTTCAACATACCATCAGTTAAAAAATAGGTTGGTTTTCCAGAATATGTAAGATATAATGTATCTCTGGCCCTGCTCATCGCCACATAAAAGAGTCTTCGTTCTTCTTCTTCCTTATCATACTCTTCAACCTTCACCATATCGATGACGGGGTGTTCGCTGCCTTTACAAGGAAAACTGATATTAGTGCATCCGATCACGAAAACCATCTTTGATTCTAATCCTTTTATAGCATGTATCGTCGCTAAAGTTACATCATCTTTTCCAGCTAGTTTAGTTCTTTTAATCTCATCACTCCTCACTACATGATCTATCCTGTTCAGTTTCAGGATATTAGAAAGATCGTTCAATTGCCTGTTGGTCCTTGCTAAAATAAATATCTCGCTTCTTGGCAACTGAGATGCGACTATCATCTGGGTTATAAATTGAAATTCTGCATCTTCTGAGTCGAATTTTAAAAGTTTAATATCTTTATTGCCAGCTAATGATGTGTCTAGATCTGGAAGACCCATGGTTTTTATAGACTCATTTATCAGTGCAACAATATGTTTTGTTGAACGATAATTTTTAGTCAAAGTTATGATATCACAATCAGGATATTTATCCTCAAATTTTAATATGTGCCTTATATCTGATCCCCTCCATCCATATATCGATTGCCTTGGATCACCGACGCAGAAAATATTTTCAGGGGAGAGCAGATCAATAAGTTTTATCTGTGTGGAGTTTACATCCTGGTATTCATCGATAAGCACATGGTCAAATTTAGGCATGATATCTTTCTGTTTTTCAAAAAGAGATATCGTGTCGATCAACTGGTCTGTAAAATCCCTTAGGCCGTATCTTTTCATATAATTTTCTATGTAGATTGAAATGCCGATCACCATCTTGATACTTTTTTCATGTTCTGGCAGCGCTTCAAAAGAAGATTCCCTGATGGGTTTGTTTTTTGATTTAAAATAGTCCCTTATGAAGAAACAATCATTCATAAAGATGTTTGCCAGCTCTTCATTGGTCTTGCCCCTTTTCTGTGCAAAAGTAAAATAGATATTTAATGCCCTTTCCATATCCAGATTAAGGCTGGATAATGCTTTGTTCATCATTATGACCTTATCACGGTATGTTGCTACTTTTACCGGTAAGTCATATATCATGTCGTTATATTGATTCAATATCTTTTCACAGAATGAATTGAATGTCTCGATCTTGACGCCTTCGACATGATCCAGTCTTTTCATCATCTCCTGCCTCGCCTTTCTTGTAAATGTTATTGCAAGAATCTTAGTCGGATCTACAGAACGGTATTTGACCATGAATTCTATCCTTTTTGTAAGTACTGTTGTTTTTCCAGAACCTGCTCCAGCTATACATAATATGTGCTTTTTATTGTTTATGATGGATTTTTTTTGCTTATCATTAAATTTTGCAAGAATATCTCCGAAAGAACTGAATAATTCCCTTTCTTTTTGTGTTATTATTGTCTCTTTCTGCTTAAAACTAAAAGATAATTTTCTTTTATATAAACTAGGATCTTTTATCTCAGCAATACCTTTTGGGCTGAGCTCCATCACTTTCCAGAACTTATTTCCACTGACAGAAGCCAATTTGATCATATTGTTAAGGATAAGATTGTCTATCATCAGATTGATCTCATGATCCTCATAGGCCATGCTTCCGAAGTTAGCCAATAGGTTTAGTTTATTACGCTTGATAGATTCATTTTTTTCTTCACCTTTTAAGAAATCCATAAGCAGTTTTTTTCCGACACCAAATGGGATCTCATCTAATGCTTTTAGAACATAAAGATAATCTAACTCTTCCATACTACGGAAAGAAAAATAGATTGTTTAAGAATTTTTTGGATTACTCTTTCTCAGGATGCTCATCCCTGTATTTTTGAAACTTGCCCATGCATGTTTCACAATAATTGCCCTTGTCAAGCTTCACTCGTTTTCCGCATCCTCTGCAGGGGATAACTCTCTTAAAACCTGATATCTTCTGGAATACATTATGGCTAGATGGAGTATATTTCCTTTTTTTTGACTTCATATAGATATTCTTTTTTGATATTATATAAACTTACCTATTTTTTTGGATCATGTCCTTTGCGCATATGTTCCATCAATGAATGATATAGTGTATTTTGTACCGTGACTTCGGTCTAACTCTATGTTACCGCCGAGCTGTTTTTTGACTAGACCCATAACATCTGATAAGCCCGGAGTCCGAGGATTGTCAAATAATTCTAATGGTATCCCTTTTCCATCATCACCTACAATGAGTGTGCAATTATTTTCACTTCTCTTGATTTCCACATATAATCTACCTTTGTCTCCTTTATCTGTAAAAGCATATTGAAAAGCATTTACTACAAGTTCATTAAGAACCAATCCTGCTGCCAGGGCATTGTCTGTAGATAGATAAACAGCTTCTCCTTCTATCTCTGTAGTTATGTTCTTGCCAGGACATATCTTTTGTTGAAGATTGCTTATCATTTGTCCTGCATACCTTGTAAAATTAATCCTGGATAAATCATTTTTTTCTATAGCCCTTTGTATCAGATATATAGCATCTACACGATATTCTACCAGCCTTAGTGTTTCTTTTGTTTTTTCATCATCAGTATTTACTCTTATCGTGACAAGACTAGAAAGTATTACCTGTAGATAATTCATAATCCTGTGTGTAAACTCCCTCTCAAGTTTTTGCCTTTCTTTTTGAGCGAGTATCCTAGGAGTTATATCTCTTGTAATTCCTGCTAAACCCATAAACTTCCCTTCTCGATCATAGACATAGTAGGACTGATTTTCCATATAGACTATATGGCCATCTTTATGGACATATTCTAATTCCAATAATTGTAGCTCAATCGAGTCGTCATTTCCATTTTTAACCCTTTGCATAGCAGCAGCATTCTTTCTATCAGCTATTTCCCTGGATATTTCAGTCATGCCTGTTGTAATATGTTTCCCCAAGAAATCCTGATATGGATAGCCCAAAATTCTTTCAATAGATGGGTTCACATATGTAAATTTGAGATCTTTGTCAGCAAGCCAGACAATGTCAGCTGCATGATCTGCTATAGATGTAAATGTAGAAACAGTCTGTTCAAGATGTTCAACTCTGTCAGTTAATGCCAGAACAGTACTTTCTAATGATCCGTCCCCCATCAGGGCAAGTACTGCCTCATTAGATTTAAATTTTTTGATAAACTATTTAAATAAATAAGATAAATAAGATAATATGGCAAAATTGATGATTATTTTTGTATTATTGATCCTGCTAACTGGATGTGGACAAAAGACAGAAAAGTTAGATCCGGAAGAAGTTTCTGGACAAGAGATAGATATGGTCGATGAAACTGTGGATATAGTGATCGTTGATGAAGAGATGGCTGATGATAATATTGATGATAATGAAATTGGTTATGATAACTATGATGAAGAGATCATTTTTGAAGATAGATGTGCTGGAGCTGCAAAGGGTTTAGTTATCTTAAGGCCCCAAGGAGGTTCGACTATCTCCCATACCAAAAGGATATCTATGTGGTCTGCGATAAGATATGCAGATACTTTATTGCCTGTACAGGGTTTTGAGTTCATTATCCATAGAGTTGAGGATGAAGTAATATTAAAGATTGAATTACCTCTTTCTGCCTTGGACCCTGATGGAAATTTTAGCTTTATCGATAAAGATGGAAATATGAAAAGAGAATTATCATGGTATAAGATCATAGATTATGAATGGGTAAAATTACCTGAGGTTAAAGTTGGATATAATCAGAAAGCTGCTGTAATTGAGGCAACACTGAAAGATGGTGGTTTGGAAGATGATGATGGCCAAGTCAATGGTGAAATAGTTGTTTTAGGCGGCGCGCCTGGTGTTGATTGCATCTAATGATACAAACGGACTTCTAAGGCTGGGTGTTGAAAGTTGGTAAGCTAATGCAAAGATTACAGGATTTAATTTACAATCAGCTGTGTCTATCACTGCAAGATTTTCTCCAAATCTTGGTAAACTCAATACTAATGGATATTCTATGTTTTTAATATAAGCTGTTGCGCTTTCTGGATGTACTTCTGCCATAGGTATATCTTTACGTGCATCAGTCAGGATAGAATATAATGTATCCTCTATATTTCTGGCAACTTGATATGGCCTTCCTGGACTGGTCATGGCATCAACAGAATCTGCAAAGCTCAACATTTGAACATCATAAGGTATATCTTTACCAGATAATTTCATCGGGTAGCCAGAACCATCTAATTTTTCATGATGTTTTAACATCATATCGATTGATCCATTTGGTAAATTATAGCCTGTGGTGATCATAAATCCATAATTGGGATGCTGCTGCATAACATCCCATTCTTGCTTTGTTAATTTTCCTGTTTTTGAAAGTATCTCTTCTGGAACTAATAGCTTGCCTATATCATGAACTAATCCACCTAGTGCTCCTTCTCTTAATCTTTTTTCATCAAATCCTTGTAATAAACCTAATTTTACCCATAATGATGTTACTGCTAGAGTATGATGTAGTGTATAATGGGTACTTTCCATCTCATAGAGTTTGAATAATGGCTCACATATACCTCTGTATTCCTCGACAGCATTCTCGATTATTGTTGCTATCTCTTCTTTCTTAGGCATCTCTAATACAGTTCCTGTTCCATTGACATCAATCTGCTTGCCTATACTGTTAAAGATATTGCCATACTGTTGAGTTTCAGACATTATAGTTAAAGCCATATAATGCATGATTCCCGGGTCTAATCTTTTCATTCCATCTGGTATCAGTGGTTTCATCTTTATCCTCTTTTTTATAGCTATGACTAAGTCTAGATAATAAAAAAATAAATTCAAAAAAATACAAATTTAGTTATTGACTAAGTAATCTGGATCTACTCACTATGCCACTCCTGAACAAATTCCTGGCCGCCTGCATTCATCTTGACATAACCATCTTTGCCGCCTTCTTCAAACCAATATTCCATATTTATGGTCTGACCAGCTTGTTCAACCTTATACTTTACATGGCAAAGCCCTTTGTATTCGCCAGAAGTTTCAAATCCTAAAACTTCCCACTGTCCTTGAACAGAACCTTGATCAACAGTTGTAGCATATTTCCACTCGCCTCCAACTGGACACCAGTCTCCACTGCCTCGGTTTAATGTTGTAACTTCAACATCCATATCCTTGCCATCATCTGATTGTACACTGATGGTTGTTTTGTCTCCTGTTTTTTCGACACTTACTTTACCATCATCTGTATTAATATCTATATCTGCATCAGAAGAAATGTCAGAAGTGTCAGATGTATCAACACTGGATCCAGATGGACCGCATCCTGCTAAGAATAAACTCAAAACTAATACTGCAACTAATACTTTTTTCATCCTATCACCCCCAAGTAATTAGT
>JBDRQV010000030.1:0-4400 GCA_043826105.1 Nanobdellota archaeon
AATCTTTTATTATGTTTTCAAAAACATTTATTGATCCTTATTCTTTTTCTCAGATTCTTTGATAGCTTCTCTGCTTATCTTTCTTGTATCTTTTTCCTCAGGATTCTTGCCTCCTTCATTTTTCGTCTGAGTTATATTATGTTTAGTATTATATTTGGTATATTTTTTATCAAACGGGCTATGGTTCGGAGCTTTTCCAGCATTATAAGACCATACAGTCCTTTGAGGAAAAGGTATTCCGATCTTTTCTTTATATAATCTCCTATATATCCGGGTTATTGCTTCCTGATGAGTAGGCCATTTCTTTGACATATCATTTACCCAAAACATTATCTTAAACAGTAATGCATTATCTCCCATAGCTGTAAACAATATCAATGGAGCAGGCTCTTTCATAACATCTTTTACCTGTTTGACCTCTTCAACAGCCATCACCTTGACAAATTCAGGATCTGCCCCATATTCAACACCAAATTCAACATTGACTCTGATAGAAGGATCAGGCAGGACAAAGTTATGTATCTTACTTTCTGCTAATTTTCCATTAGGGAGGATTATGACTTCATTGTCGAATGTTTTTATTCTTGTTGACCTTAACCCGACATCAAAAACAGTACCCATCTCTCCTGAATCAATCTTTATTATATCTCCTACTTTTATTGACCTGTCTATCATCATAGACATTCCACCAAATATATTTCCTAACGTTGATTGTAAAGCAAAAGCAACAGCAATACCAACTCTACCCAGACTAGCCAATAAAGGCCCGATCTCTACTCCCCATATACCTAAAGCAAATAGTATAGCTAAGATTATGACCACTAATTTTGCAAATCTTTTGAATAAGACTATAACTTGACTATCTATTCTTGTAGATGGTTTGCTTTCAGCCCTTTTGCTCCAATGGTTTGTCAGGATCTTGATAATAGCCATTACTGTAGCCACACTTACGATCATGACGATAGACATTATTATTCTCTGGCTGTTGAGCAAGATATTATCTTCTAATCCAATATGCTTTAACGCCAGTTTGATACCTATCAATAAGATGATAAAAGATATAGGCTTATTTACACATTTTACTAATTCATCATCGAGAGTTGTTTTTGTCCTTGCTGTCAACGCCATGATATATTTTTCAACGATCCAGACTATAAGTTTAGTTACAAAAAAGAATATCAATACTATCGATAAGGCATAGAGATAGTCATTACTGGTTATATATACAGGTAATAATGTTTCTAACATATTTACAACAATTAAATCTTATCATTTAAATACTTTGCTGATCTGGATATAAACAATCAAATAAGAATTATTGATAAGAATTTAAGCAGCAATCTTGTTCTCGATCATCTCTATCCTTGTAGAGCAAGGCAATTTAGAAGCAGCTCTTTTCAATGCTGTTCTTCCTAACTTAAGGTTATTTTTATCGATTCTTAACTCAAAGATTATCTGATCTGCTTTTAATTGTATAGCCTGTCCAATAGGCTTACCAAATGCCTTCTGCATACCAGTACTAAACCTGTCTGCACCAGCTCCAGAAGCTACTGGGTTCTCTCTTAATATATGATGAGGATAACTCCTTATCCTTAGATAAAAGCCAGTTTTTCCAAGAGCTCCTTCCAATACCCTGTTAGAAGTTGTTCTTGCACTTTCCATAGCATTATCTCTTATCTGTAGTCTGCTTTTTGTACGTAGAAATAATGTATACTCGAAATTCTTCTTAACATTACCCATCTCAAACCTTATGATCTTTGTATTATGGGTCATCCTGATATATGATTTCTTCCTTTGATTAGAGATTCTAGTATATGGTCTTTCCATACTTCTATAGGCTGCAAACTTTCTTAATCTTGCCATTTTAATCCAAGAAATTATAACTGGTTTTTAAAGCTTTCTAAAAAGCAGGCTTTTTAGAGAAATAAAGAAATATTCATCTATCTGATAATTTATGCATCTATATCTCACGTTATAATTATAGAAAAGTTTATAAAGGAGTTATCCAATAAATGACAATATTAATATTGTTAAGAATAAAAAAAGAGGTGTAGACATAATGAAATCAAAAAAGGGTTCTCTAAGTTTGTCAGTCAATGCCATCGTTGTTTTGATCATAGCTATAACAATGCTTGGATTAGGTTTAGGTTTTGTAAGGATGATATTCGGAGGAGCAGTCAGTAAGATGGATTCTCTGATCTCAGATGAGCCAGATCCAGCAAATCCAGGGGCAGCAAATCCAGTCTCATTATCCAGAGGTTTAGTGATAGCAGGTCCAGGCGATGACCAGGCGATTAAAATTGCATTATATAATCCGACAAATGATGATTGGGATTCTGTCAAACCCGCTATAACCTGCGGCACTTTTGTAACTGAAACAAATGCTAAAAAGATTCCAGCTGGAAGATACGCAACCTTTGGCGCATTGATAAAGATTCCAAGCAACGAACCAGAAGGATCACATCTATGTGAAGTGTCTTTCATAAATACAGAAGGCGCAGTAGATACTACTTTGGATCACTCGACAGATTTCACATTAAAAGTACAACATGGATAAAAAATGAATGTTAAAAAACGAGGTTTTTTAAATTTCCCTCTGGGAAACAAAAAAGCAGCATTAGAACTTTCAATAAATGCTATTGTTATTATAATAATAGCAGTTGTTGTTCTTTCTTTAGCTTTGGGTTTTGTAAGGATGATATTTGGTGGAGCAACATCCAAGTTTGCTGCCCTTATAGATGATGAATCAGAGCCGCCAATACCTAGTGCTGCTAGCCCAGTCACTTTATCAAGAAGTATGGTCATAACAGGAGTTGGCCAGTCAAATGTTATTAAACTAAGTGTCTATAATCCAACAAATAGAAGTTGGCCTGTTGTCTTTCCGAATGTTACATGCGTGGGAAGTTATAGCATCAATAATGCATCGATTCAAACTAACTCAAAAGCAGTTCCCCAGGGAGAGTATTCTACTTTTAACATATTATTTGATATTAAAAAAAATGCAGCACAGCCTAGCTCAGATCTTTGTCAGATCAATATAGATAATCAGACAGGAGCTGCATCAACAGCTACTAACCCAGCCATGACATTTGAATCAGTAGATTTCACAGTCAGAGTCCAAAAATAGGTGATAAGATGAACAAAAAAGCAGCTTTAGAATTATCAATTAACGCAATTGTAGTAATCATCATAGCAGTTGTAGTACTATCATTAGGATTAGGTTTTGTCCGGATGTTATTCGGCGGAGCAACAGCTAAGTTCGCAGCTCTGATCGAGGATGAGCAAGAACCACCAATACCAAGTGCAGATCAACCAGTCACTTTATCCAGAAGTATGGTCGTAACAGGTGTAGGTCAGTCTAATGCTATAAAGATAAGTGTTTATAATCCGACCAATCATATTTTTGGAGATGTTCAACCAGTAATTACATGTGGAGGCACTATTCTTGATGCAAATCCTATAACTAATAAAAAAGATATTCCTCAAGGAGAATATGCAACCTATACTGCGTTATTCGATATCAAAAAAGATGCAGCTCAACCAAGTTCAGCACTTTGCGGTATAAATATAATCAATCGTTCTGGTGAAGTTGCCGAAGAAAAAACATTATATTCGATCGATTATACAATCAGGGTCCAAAAATAAAAAGAGGTGTTTATTATGAAAAAAAGATTAACACAAAGTGAAGAATTCGAGATTATGAAATTAGTTTTAGACAAATTCTTATGGATAGGTGTTGCAGTCATGGGCTGGGGCTTATATAAGATATTGGAAGAAAGCCTTGCTTCAGGCTTGACATTGATCATTTTAGGGGCAATAATATTAGTGCTATTCTTAATAATAGTTGTCAGGGAGTATGAAGTAGTTGCATAGAAATGGACAAGGTATTAGCGGAATTAAGGCCCAATACTAAAAAGATTGTATTGGCTACTTTTTCCAAGATTATCACAGTAGTTGTATTAATTTTTGTATGTTATTCTTTTATCAATTTCTTTGTTGATTTTAGGGTATTTGATGAACTGGCAACAGCATTGACCAGCTTAGGGCTAGAAGTCAGCGCACTTAGTATCGCTGTACCATTCATACTTTTCGGATTGATATCTTTAGGGATAGTGCTATTGTTGGAGTTTCTTTTCTCAGGAAGAGAAAAATACCTGTTCTATGAAGACCATCTTCAGATATTTAGGAATATGGGGATATATCAATTGGCAGAAAATACTGTCTATTACAAGAATATTGCAAAGATCACATTCGAGACAATACCTATAGCAAAAACAGGCCATATCACTCTTGAGCTGACAGGTACAAGTGAAAAGGAGTTCACTCTTCAATTCATAGATGACACCCAACAGGTAGCCTCAGACATATTAAGGTTGATCAACCAATGGAAAGCAAGATAC
>JBDRQV010000031.1:0-7377 GCA_043826105.1 Nanobdellota archaeon
AGATAGCAGATGATACTAATATCAAGTCGTATACCAGGACACAAATCTGGAATATCGTCAGTTTTTTAGAAAAAAGCTAGATAAGTTCTTTTTCTTTTTGCAAATAATTTTCTAAACTAATCTCTCCCTTTATGTATTCTATCTGGAGCTCTTTCAATGGGGTGTTCACATCTTCAATATCTATAACTATCGACGTCCTTTTTATCGGTTCTCCTTTTAAGTCGCTGACATAATTTTTACCCCAATTCATGGTTATTGTACCTACTATCAGTGCGAAGACTACCAATATCACTGTAGCCATCAAAGGAGATAAAGCTTTTTTATTCATCTTTTTATAATCTCTTTTTGCAGTAGTAGCATGTATATGAATAAACTTATCATAGCCATCTCAAACATAGATGTCAATATTCTCGGAGAAGAAATAAATCCTATACCATTCATGACAGTGAGTATCTCTTCTATGATATATATGATGATAGCTGCGAACAGTAATACCCATGGCTTTAAATCTATCTCTTTGTTCTTTTTATTCAACAAACCAACAAATAATGGAAGTAATATCAAGACCAATACTAAATTGTAGTAAGGGGCTACTAGTCCTAAACACGATCCTAAGTCTGCCATTTTATTTTCTACCTACTATATTTGTTTCTAATATTATAGCTGTCAACACAAAAGCGATTATTATAGTCGGGATTATGTGGGTTAAGTATGGATGTTCATAAATCTTGAATGACCTTAATGCCCCAAATATTTCCTGGAATGCGAAGAATACTAAAGCTAATGTCAGAAATTTCCATGGTTTTAAGGTTTTTCCCCTGTGATGAGATACACGGAATATTGTTATTGCAATACCTCCTGCAACAACAGCTAGAATGACATTTGCTATCTTTAATATACCTTCGATATAAAATACATAATCCAAAAAATATCACCTCTTTATATCTTTTTTATTTATCCTAATATAAAAATCTTTTTATTTTTTTATGTTTTTTAGTTATAATTCTGATCTTTTATTTTTTATTCTTTCGTACTTACAATGTAAGTAAAAGAGTAATGTTGTTTAATAAATCATTACACTGTAAGTATGGTTCTTCTTTTATACCTACATTGTAAGTATAATAATTAACTTACAATGTAAGTATATAGTTAATATGTTACTTACATTATAGGTAATATTATGATCAGTATTTTTTATCATATCTACATTGTAGGTAAGGTATCTTTATTTTTACTTACTATGTAAGTAATTTATTAAATATTTATAAATAAAACCTTACAATGTAAGTAAAAAATGATATTTTTCCGAAATTTTTAAATACTAGTACTTACAATGTGAGTTATACTTATTAAAAATGGGGAAATATAAGGATATTGATAGATATATTAAAGAAAATCTAGCTAGAGGTTATTCTCTTTCATCTATAAAAAAAACATTTCTAAAGAATGGTTATGCCCCCTCATTTGTCGACGATATAATGGCTGATTATGCTACTAAACCAATAATCCCTAAATATGGTCTTGTTGTTTTGGGGCTTATCATCATCTTATCTTTGTCCATATTTTTGAAACCAGCCACTACAGGCTATGCCACTCTGCTCAGGACAGTTGATTATACAGATAATTTAGCTATAACCCGGAGCAGCAGTTCAGAATATATATGGGATCTTAAAAATCCAACTGATATAAATTCGATGAAGTTAAGCGGCAGTGTTTCAATAAGCGGTGATGCAAAGGTTTATGTTCAGAAAGGCGATAAAGATTATCTTTTGTTTGATAGTTCGATCTTACAAAAACAATTTCCAGCTCCTGAGCTGACAGAACCTATTGACATAGGAGCTATATCTGAAGTTGGAGACATTGTCAGTACAGATAAAAGTATAACTATTGATCTAGAATATGATCCAGAAAGCCCATATGATGAGGATAATAATGGTATCGAGAATACTCAAGGAATAATCGATCTTACAATTAAGAACAGCAAGTTTAATTGGGATGTCGATAAAACTAAACTTTGTACACAATGGCTTGTAGTGAGCCTGGACAATGAATCTGTTTCAAAAGTATGTTATGGTGATACTCAGTGTTGTAATTTTATAAATCTTCAGCCGACGAGAGAATCATGGGATGAAAGCTTTTATCTTAATTATGGGATCTATGGTGCATCATACAATAATCTTGTCAGTGCTCAAATATTATATTCAGATTATGATGTAAACTTAGGTAATGCATATGTTGAGATTGTTTATTCTGATCTGGCAAATAAGTCTGCATCTTTTTATCCAGACACAATAGATTTTAAGGATGTATGTGTTGAGACATGTTCGTTGACAGGATTTGATCAGGGGACTTATACTTTAATCATTGATATTGATGGAGCTTCCTTAACTTTGGGTTCAATCAATTATTCGACTGAAGAAGAGATACCTAATACTCCTCCTGTATTTGATACTATCTCTGCTCAAAGACTTGAGTCAGGAAAAGAGCTTGTCATTGATTTAAGCCAATATACTCATGATGCTGATGGCGATTCACTAATATTTGGTTCATCTACTGCAGATAATCTAGATGTTATCTTAGCTAATGGTGTTGCTACGATAATCCCTAAAAGGGATTTTATCGGCAGGCAGTATCTATTTTTTACAGTCAGTGATTCTATTGATTCAGATACTTCAAATGTTTTTGAGGTGGATGTCTATAAAGAAGTTATTGTCGGCAAAGAGGAGACAACAAAACAGGGTGTTGCTGTAGTCGGAAAACCAGTCAAATGGGTAAAGAAAGTAGAATTAAATGATACTGTATCTATGGTAAGCCTAAATATAACTAAACGTGCTACAGATATAATTGTTAAAAAGGTTAAATTTGGTCTTTCGGAGAATATCGATAAGGATAATGTTAAGGTTGTTGAAGATGGAGAAGAGAAAAGCGTCGATAAATATAATACTGATAAAAGGGTAGAAATCATAGATAAGAAGATCGAAGATCTCGAAAAGTTAAGGCAGGAATCTATCTTAGATAAGGAAAAACTGGGTGAGATAAACAGGGAAATAATCAGTTATGAAAATGAAAAGAACAGGGTAGGATTGGCTTTTGCAGTCAGAGAGAAAGGATTGATAGGAGTTTTCTTAGAGAAAATTGCTGGTTTTTTCAGTAATCTGTTCGGCGGTCTAACTTCTCAAGAAGATAAAATAGGGAGGGCTTTTGATACAGGGACTGTCTGTGTTACTACAAATTGTGGGAATAATGACTGTGCCGATGCAAATTACGATTATGATGCAGATGCTTGCAAAGATTGTGCAGGTATTGATATTGGTTCAGATTGCGATACTATTGTTCCTAGTTTGTTGTGTTATAGCAGATTGACCTTAGTTGATGGTACTAAAGAGCATACTTTTTGTCCTAATGGTTGCGTAGATGGTGAGTGTGTTGAGGCTGTAACTTGTAGAACAGTGTCTGATGGTCCTGGATGGTTTAGTTCTGAAGACTGTTGTGATGGTCTACAAAAAGTGGAGTATGAGTATGAAAACGCATATGGTAATTGCATAACAGCCGGGCAGTCTGTTTGTATCGATCTAGCAGATGGTGTATGTGGAGAATATGAAAGCTGCTGCAATTCAAATGATTGTGGAGAATGTAAAATAACTGATTTCTTTTGCGGTAATGGTGTTTGTGATAATGATCTTGTATTTTATAGTATAACTACAGATTTTGGACAATTAGTCAATATGGGCGGTAATATTATGTTGATCGAACTTAAATCTCTTAGTCCAGAAAATGTGGCAACTATCACTTTGGATTATGCAGCAACAGGAGAAGAAACTTTTGTTCTTGGTGAACAAAAGACTATCGCAGGTTATCTTATCAAATATGAATCAATTACTGCTGATGGAATCACAATCGGATTTAGTGCAGAATCTGAACAATCATGTCCAGCTGATTGTGTTATGGAAGATTGTGTTTCTGAAGGTCAAGAAACTGATACTGATGGTTTATGCTGTGAAGGGTTAACGAAGATAATGCCCTTATCAACAGATGAACAGTGGCCTCAATCAAACAATGGGGTTTGTGTCGATACGGATAACATCTGTGATGAACCTATAGGTTATCCTGAAAATTATTGTATTGTCGACTGGACAGGCACAGAATATGTGTTGATGAAATGGACAGGCACAGAATATAATACTGTAACGGGATGCATCTATAACTCAGATTGTTCAGAAGGCCAAGAATGTATAGATAATATCTGCGAGAGTTCTGCTGTTGAAGTAGCTTGTATTGATTCGGATGGCGGATCAAATTATTATCTAAAAGGAACAGGCAGCGGGATGATCATGCCTGGTAATTATTTTTCAGATGATCGTGAAGATTATTGCGAAGGAGATACTTTGAATGAGTATTATTGCGGTGATTTTTCAGATGATAGTTTTGGTTTTGACCAGACACTCAATATCAATACATTTAGTTGTCCAGATGGTTGTGAAGAGGGTGCTTGCTTAGGAGAACCGACATGTATAGATTCTGATGATGGAATAAGACTCTTTGATAAAGGAACAACTCAATTATCTGGTCCGCATACTGATGATTGCATCGGAAGCGATGTTGTTGAATATTATTGCGGTACAGATATTATAAGGCTTAAAGATAAATTCTTATTAAGCTTAGGCGGAAAAGATGTGCTGTTACAATATATATCTTCAGATGCATGTAATGATCCAGATCCAACTGTCGATATCAAGAATGTTGAAGATGGCGACACATATAAGTTTACATTATCATCTATCGGTGAAGCAACACTTAATGTAAATGGGGAACAAGTAGAGCTTAAGTTAGTGGACTGCAGCAAAGATTCTATCTTGCAGATAATGGATAAGGCAATAGTTATGGAATCCAGATTAGCTTGTCCAAATACCTGCTTTGAAGGAGAGTGTGTTGGCGAAGGAGAATCATTAGGTAATGAAGATGTGATAGAGATTGTTGTTCAGGATATGGTAGATGAACTGGAGATTGAGTATGAAACTGATGCACCTGTTAAAGAAGAGATCGAGCTTTCTGCATTTAAGAAACAGATAATTGTCAGCTCTGACATACATTATAGTAATATATTGACATATACAACAATAGATCCTCAGGTTCCGAAAGAGGCGATAAAATTATATTGGATAGTAGATGGCGAAAGACAGGAGATTTCTTTTGGTTCTTATGATACTGATGATAATGGCTTAATAGATTATATACAATGGATTACACCTTATCTTTCTGAACAGGTATTTGAGGTAGAGATCAATGTTTTGAATGTTTATTCACATCCTGCTTTATTTGGCAATTGGCAAGTTGAATTGGAGACAGTAGGAACAGCTGACTTGGTCATCACTGCGACAAACTATCCTGGATATACTCCAGAGTATACAAGATGGACAGATTATAGTGAAGATCCTGATCTTTATGATCTTAAATTTATAGAGTTAAGGTGCGGTTCAGATGTTAAGACATATGAATGGATAGGCTCAAATTGTGATGTTCAGGAATGTTCTGTCAGAATACCTGATTATTCATGTGATGGTGAAACTTCAGTTGAAGTCAGTAAGGTTTTAACTCCAATAAAACATGTGTTGAAGTTTGATTTTGGCGGACAGACAGCTTATGCTTATAATGATGTAGTTGGTGTTGGTGCTCCAGGTCCGCTGTCTCTAGCAAATACTGTTTATATGTTGACAAATGATATTGTTGCAGATGGAACTGCCTTTACAATTACTGCAAGTAATATCACTTTGGATTGTAATGGGTTTGATATAACTTATGGTAATGCTGCTGGTGCTATAGGTATAATGCTTAATGGTGCCCCCAATAGTACAATAAGAAATTGTCAGATCACTAAAGGGGTTGGAGGAGGAACAAGCAATTATGGTATCTATGTTTCAACCACATCTTCTCATGTGACTATAACTGGCAATGATATCAATACAAATGGCGAGACTTCAAATATAGGAATTGATGTCAGAGGAGCATACACTACAATTTTTAATAATGATATTACTACTAGGAGTGATATGGGAGGAGGGATAATTTATGGTGTCTATTTAAGAGAAGGAGGTAATAATACAATTATTTCCAATAATATTGAAACACATGATGGTACAGGACATGGTATACGTATATCTGTAATAAATAATACAATCTTTAATAATACGATTAGAACTTATGGTCCTAATAGTGCAGGTATCGAAGTATATCATATTTATAATAATATCTCACAGAATGTTATTAGTTCTTCTTCAGATGTAGGTATTCATGTTTGGGTATATAACAATACTATATTTAATAATACTATCTCAGCAAGTGATAGAGGTATAAGTTTAAGGAGTAATGCGAGATATAATATATTAGAAAAGAATACTATAACTTATTCTGGTTCTCATGGTATAGATATTTTTGAAGAAGCAGGTAATTATCCTAATTATAATACTTTGATAGATAATAAGTTTGGTACTATATCGGGCAATGATATAGATATCGATGATGTTATCGGAACTAAATTAATTGATCAAGAATGCGGCAAGTATGATCTATTAGGTGAGAATTTCTATTTTGAAGATACACAAAATGGAAAAATAGTTTTTGAAGAAATTATTAGTGAATCGGGGAGCAACCTAAGCGATGATATACAGATTGGTCAGAATTCAATATTTGTGAATAGTTCGAGGAGTCCTGGTTTTACTGGAGCTGCAAATTTGAGCATATATGGTTTGGCTTCTGAAGTTACACAGGTTGAAGTTGATACTGATGATGATGGGGTTTTTGAGGCTTGTAATTCAGGAACAGACCCTAGCTGTACAAATATTGTTTATGCTGATGGAATTTTGAATTTTACAGTAAGTCATTTTACTGAGTATAAAGCTAAGGAAGGAGAACCAGTAACTGGCTTAAGTTCAGATTCAACTTCTTTAAATGAATGGAGAATGTTTGGAAGACAAAGCAATAAAACTTCATGGGATGGAGTTGATTATCCAAGAATTCCTTTGAATTATGCAAGAATAGGTGTGGGTGCTGATTGGTCATCTCCTGCTGTAGCAAATGGTTATGTTTATGTCGGATCTAGCAATAATCTTCTACATCAGTTAAGCGCAACAGATATAAGAAACTGGGTAGCATCATTTAAGACAAACGAGTTTATACATTCTTCCCCTGCTGTTGCGAATGGTTATGTTTATATTGCAAGTTATGATAATAAACTTTATCAGCTAAATGCTTCAAATGTTAGCCAAAAGATAGCTGAATTTGAAACTACTGAAGACTTTTTATCTTCTCCAGCTGTTTATAATGGTTCATTATATATAGGAAATTATGATCACAAGGTTTATCAGCTTAATGCTTCAAATG
>JBDRQV010000032.1:0-2047 GCA_043826105.1 Nanobdellota archaeon
ATCCTAAAGAAAAGCTTTCTTTAATGGTGAAATGTTTCAACTTTGCAATCAAACCTGCCCCTAATATCTTGGATAATATTGCTACTATTATTATCGTGATCAATAATGTTACATTTGTAAGATTTGAAAATAGTGCAGGAAGGTCTACTTTGGCTCCTATGAATATAAAGAATAATGGGATAAAAAATCCATATCCGAAACCTTCAAGTTTTTGGTAGAATAATGAAGCTCTGGGAGTCAATCTTGAGATTATAAGTCCTGCAATAAATGCACCTATAATGCTATGGAACCCTAATTTGTCTGAAATAGCTCCAAAAATCAAGATCAATGCAAAAGCAAACCTCAACTCTACTTCAAAATGGGATTTATCCAATAACCATCTTTCTATCTTTACCTTAAGGTCTTTTTTATGCAATATCCAAGGTATTATGAACATCAAAACTATTACAGCTAATGAATAGACAAATGAAAGTCCTAATGCTCCCTGTATGTAAGATAAAGAGAATGCCAGTAAGAACATGCTTATTATATCTACAAGTATGACTGAGCTGAGCAATGTGTCTAAAAAATTTCTGTTATATCTTAGTTCTTTTGTCATCGGCAAGATTATGCCTAGTGATGTTGTGCAGAAGATTGTTCCCAATAATAATGGATGCACTCCTGCTGATCTAGCGAGCAATGCTCCTGAGATAAATGGGATCGATACTGAGAAAAAAGCCAAAGATGCTGTCTTATGGAAATTAGTGCCCATCCCTGCAAATCTAACCTCTAATCCTGCTAAGAACATAAGGTAAGATAAGCCGAAAGCTGAAAAGAATTCGATGGTTGAATCTCCTTGAGGCACAATATCTAAAAAAGATTTACCTATCAAGATACCGAAAATTATCTCTGCTACTATAACTGGCATGCCGAACTTTTTCATAAATATGGGCATTATAGTCAAGGCTATGAAGCAGATAACTAAAGTTAAGATCAAAGATTCCATGGATATTTTATTAAATTTCAGGTATAAAAATGTTTTGATTTAGGGATTAGCCTCATCTAAACAATCTTTTAACGCACATCTTAAAGTCATTGTACATCTCTTCAGCTTCTTCATCATTCATGGATACGCCGATATAATATTCATATATGTTGTCAGTTATAACACTACCATCAGGCATCCTCTTTGTTATAGGTATCTTGTTTATACTTGCTGTTAGGTCGCCATAAGGAAATTCAGGTACATTAGAATAAAATAACAAGTCGATAGGAATACTCAGTCGATTTAAGATATCTTCAGATGAAATCAGCTCATGGCTTCCTCCTGGGCCTTTGACTATACTTGGATTAATGCTTCCCAATGGTGTTTGTGTTGTAGAACCAGCATCCACCAGATCTAATAATATCTCTTCACCTTTTCCTTTAAGATAATCTGTTATAATATTTTGAAGAGGAATGTCAAATCCTGTAATTTTTCCAATTTCCAATGCCATATAATCTATTGCATGATTTATATCATTTATAGTTTCTTGTTGTCTTAAACTACCTCTCCCTGGCACCATAGAGAGAGAAAATGCATAACCTACATCTTTTTTAGGGTCTTGTATATGTGCATATTTACTGTTTTGCACAAGATTGTTCAGTTCATTATCAGTTTTGATTATAAAATTTATCCAATTATGGTTCATGTCTTGTTCTAAATCAGCACAATCTTGATTGACAGGGATAGAATTATCCTTTGGCTGATTATTACATTCATATTCAGATAAAAGATCCTTGTTAGTAGATAAAAAACCAGGAATATTATCAGAATTTGCTCTAACTTCAGCACATCTTTCAGGATTGATAGGATGACAAAATATATCTGAACAACCATCTGTATCTTTTCCATCACAATCTGCATCAACGCCATCATCTGGGTGATCATATGCACCAGGATATATGCCATTAACCTCATCATTGCAGTCTTGAGGTAAACAAAATCCATCATTATCTTCATCAGTACATGATTCTATTGGTTGAGTAGGTTGAGTATCACAATCTTTTATAGATGGATCATGATCAT
>JBDRQV010000033.1:0-4820 GCA_043826105.1 Nanobdellota archaeon
GGATATCCAGCATTCACCCACGCAGCATAGTTGCCTTCCAGCCTATACACATTCATAAAGCCAGCATCTACAAGTTTCTGTGCTCCGAGTATAGCTGCACTATCTACATGACAATAGACTAAGTATTCTTTCATATTATCTAAAGATGGTATAGCAGCATCTAATGATCCATCACCAACATAATAGTTTATAGCACCTGGCAGATGTCCTTTAGCATAATTAGGAGACACATCTATAACTATAAGCTCTGGATTTAGATCCATCACATCTCTAGCCATCTCTACTGATATATCTATATAACCTATACCTTCATTAGACAGATCTGGTTGTGTAGCTACTACATCAGGCATATTTTGCTCTGCAATCTCATCAGTCATCTCACTATTGCTATTATCACTTGTACATCCAATCATACCGAGAACAAGCAAAATACCCAAAATTCCGATTATCTTATTCATAAATATCACCTCAGAACAATCTCTAACTTAACATTATTTAAGGTTTTTGTTTAATCATTGGATTTTCTCTGGTAGAAATAATGAATGACCAATTAATCCCGAAATATAATTGTAAAAACTTGAAGTTTAAATCCATACCATAATGGACCAAACATTTCTTATAAATTATCAACTATCTTATGACAAATTCCAAACCAATCTGAGTTATCAATTGTATATATGCTAAAAACACAATCCAGGTTTTAAAGTTATTCAAATATAACATTAAATAAACCACCATTAAGTAGTTACAAAAACGAAAGATTTGTAAATTAGCTTATTCCACATAATATTATGCCTAAAGATAAACCCACAATTTCATTGGCACCGAGAGAACTAGCTGACCTCTACGCTTTACATACTTTTTACAAGTGGCTAGTTGAACAAGATAGTGGTACAGATATTGGTCTTGATCCTAGGGTATCTTTTGTTGGAGACTCTGATAAGACAGCAAGACAAATCCCTAGTCTACTCTCAGACTCGATAGATCTAGTTGTAACAACTGTAAGCGATTTATCTTGCTATGCACCAAAAGGTGAATTTCATCTAGGTATTGACATCTCAATATTAAAAAATGCAGTTGTTCCGCAAACAGCAGAACAAAAAGCTGAACTTAGAAAGCAATATGGTATTGACCCAAAAAAACCATTGCTGGTTGTTGGTTATGATGGATCTACTAAAGCAGTTGATATATTAGTTGAACAATTACACCGGGATTGTGAGATAATATTAGTCGGAAGCCTTAATCTTGAAGATCATACTTCAGAAACAACACAAAAAAACGCAACTTTAGTAAGTAAATATGGTGTTCTTAGAGATTTTTATGCAATGGCAGACATTGCAGTTAACGCAGCAAACCTTTTTCCTTCAAAAGATTCCCTGCATAACTTTATTGAAGCAACAGAAGGTGGGCCCTTGTTTATGGTACCGTCAATAGATACAGCACAATACGGTTATAGACAATTGACCGCTAGAGGTGTTATCAGAGAATGCAAAGACTTTGAAGACCTTATTAAACAAGTTAGACAATATGCAAAGAAATTCACAGGAGATGATCAGGATCATAGGGCAAAACGGGCAGAACATCTATGGCGAACAAGAGAACATTACCTTCCTTTAATTAATGGTTATATCCAAGGCATGCTTGGCAGAGAAGGAAACTTTGTAGCTTCTAACTTAGTTGTTGAAGAGAAAGGTAGAAGTGTTATAGTTATGCATCCAGAGACTAGATGGATTAACGTTAAACAAACACTTGAGTCTGATTGGTATAATCCTAAACAAACAAAGCTCCTAGAATACGAAGAAGCTTTAGAACCAATTAAAAAACCATGTCACACAAATAACTTAAAATCATTAGAAGATTTTATAGGTTATAGGCCTAAATATTCTCCTGATTATAAGATATTTCCTTCAGATCTGAAATCTTCAGATGGCCAGAGTATATCGCCATCCCTAAAGCAGAATCAACCCCCATTTGATCCAATTGATTTATTTCATCAAGAGTTGAAATTCCACCAGCCGCCGTTATCCGATTTTTGGTCAAGTTCCTTAAATCCCGATAAAGATCTAGATCAGTTCCCTGCATCATACCTTCTTTATCTACATATGTTGCCAAAAACTCTGAACAATAAGGTTCCAGTTGCTTCACAGCATCAACAACTTTAATTCCGGTTTTAACTTTCCAACCATTGATAACAATTTCTCCTTCAATTGAATCAATAGCAATTATTATCTGATCTTTATATTGTTTAATCGAATCCAAAAATTCAAGATCTATCTCAAATTTTCCATCAAATTTCTTAAAACAAGGGCTTCCAACAACTACTTTAGTAACACCTAATGATAAAATCTTTTCAACATCTTCCTTAGTTCTTACACCGCCACCGACCCTAATCTTAGTTTTAGATGCAATTTCTCGAATCAAAGAATAATTATTACCTTTACCCATTGCAGCATCAAGATCAATAACCTGTATCTCAAACCCTTCAAACTTAGAAAGCATTTCATTATAATCATCAATCTCAACTTTTTTGTTCTCTGCTTTACCTTGAACTAATTGTACAACTTTTCCATCCATCAGATCTATACAAGGATATATCATCTTAACGCCTTTGTTATCTTATCATAAAAATTACTTTGTGTTAATAAGGTTATGCCTTTTTTCTTTGCTATTCTTTCTTCTTCTTTTGTGTTATAGCCCCAAATAGGCATAAACACATTAAATCCTGCTTTTTTCACATCTAAACAATGTGCAAACAGATCGTCAACAAAGATAATATCATCTTTAGCATATTTTTCAAGAAGTATCCCTAACTTTTCTACTTTATCAATACCTGCATGACTATCCAATATATTGTCTTTTATCACACTCAAACCATAATGTTTGCATAATTTCAGGACAGAGTTCTTATCTTTATTTGTTACAATGTACATTATACACATTTTCTGTATTTTCTTTATGACAGATATTGCTTTCTTAAATGGTGATGATAATAAAAGCCATTTCTTCATATCTTTTTTTTGTGATTTAGCCCTTTGATTATAGAATTCAGTATTATACTCCATTATCCTTGATTTCTTAAACTTATCAGCTATCTTATCAAATTCAGATTGATTTTTCACTTTAATCCCATTGTCCAATACATGATGGACTACAGAATAATACCTCGCTGCCCTAGAATAAGTAGATATATCCCTAAATTTTTTATAGAATCTTTTTTCAAAAGAATCAAAATCAGAACAACCTGAATAAAGATTTAGATCTGGATTCAATTTGATATAAGCAAGATAAGAAACATAGAAATTTTCATAAACACTATCAGCTATAACTCCATCAAAATCTAAAGCTAAAACTTTCATTCTCTCATTACAACTCCTTGTTTCTTGCAATAATCCTTTACATTTTTTACAGTAGATTCTTTATAATGGAATATTGAAGCAGCTAATGCAGCATCCGCCTTTCCTTTTTTGAAAGCATCTGCAAAATCACTGATCTTACCGACACCACCAGATGCGATGACTGGAATATTAACAGCAGAACTTATCTTATTTGTTAACTCAAGATCAAAGCCTTCTTTAGTTCCGTCTCTGTCCATAGAAGTAAGCAAGATCTCACCAGCACCTAAATTCATCCCTTTTTTAGCCCACTCTACAGCATCCATACCCATAGGTTCTCTTCCACCATAGATATAAACTTCAAAACCGCTCTTCATCTTAGGGTTTCTTTTAGCATCTATAGCTAAGACAATACACTGGCTTCCGAATTTATCAGAAGCCTCTTTCAATAATTGAGGATTTTTGACAGCAGCTGTGTTTATGCTCACTTTATCTGCTCCTGCATTCAATATTTCCCTTATACCTTCAACAGTAGATATCCCCCCACCAACAGTAAATGGGATAAACACCTCTTTGCCAACTTTCTTTACTAATTCAACAACAGTCTTCCTTCTCTCATGTGAAGCAGTTATATCCAAGAATACAAGTTCATCTGCTCCTTGTTTATTATATTCTTTAGCTAGTTCAATAGGATTTCCAGCATCCCTTATACCTAAAAATTTGATACCTTTTACTACTCTTCCATCCCTTATATCCATACAAGGTATTATTCTTTTTGATAACATCTATATCAACCCAGATAGTTCATTGAAATCATCTATCCTCTCATCACCATCAATCTTAAAGCCTATAAACTTAACAGATGCTTTTTCAGCAGCCAACTTATCAAAGATGCTATCCCCTATAAACACTACATCTTCTTTACCTAATTTTAATTCATCCAATGTTTTATATAATATATCAGGTTCGGGCTTTCCATTCTCAACATCATCCCCACCCATAAAAATGTCAAAATACTTGGCCAATCCTACATTATTCAATATCTTTTTAACGATGTTTTTTTGTGTATTTGACACTACAGCTAATTTCAGGCCATCAGCTTTCAGTTTCTTCAACGTTTCCCCAACATTATCCATTATGCTCAATCTTTTTTGATATTCAGGATAGAGGCTAAGGTAATAATCCCTCACTTCTTCGATAGGAACTGAAAAATATTTTTTAGCTACTTTATCAAATGCCTTTGCCCACATATGCGCATCAAATTCTTCCACTGTAACACTTTTATTTTCAAATTTCTTAAAAGCCTCATTAAACACATAATACCATGCATCATGGCTGTCTATCAATACTCCATCCATATCAAATAGTACTGCTTTTATCATTTTATTGCTAATTTTTTATTCTTTTAAATATGTTTTGAAAAGAATTCAGATATAGTTATCTAATTTATACCGCAATAATGCGGTTTAATTAAAAAAGATAAAAAAA
>JBDRQV010000034.1:0-3693 GCA_043826105.1 Nanobdellota archaeon
GGACAAGCAACAGCAACAAACGTATCAACTGGGTCACTTGCCAAATCACAATCTATGTCATATTCACCACTAACATAATTAAAGCAATATCCTGCATTATTCTTTCCAGAATCACCATAAAGCTCCAAGGATTCTAAAGCAGCTGAACAACCTAAAGAATACCCTACATAATCTATAGTATTTTGGCCAGAATATTCCTCAACACCTGCAATCAATGCAGGCCAATAATAAGTTTTCAAATCTGAAAAAGTATAGTTAGGGCAATCACTTCCGCAATTTTCATCTTGTTCAGGACCGCCAACCATCTCAATTAACCATGTATCTCTTGCGTTATTCTTATCACTAGCTAATTCAGTAGCAAAATCATTCCAAGTAAATAGATTAGAATGAATTCCCCTAGACAGAACAACAGGCTTACTACTCCCAACAACAGCATCCTTAAAGCTATCTGAATAATCTGAATTAACATGCTTCAACCTTAAAGTTGTATTATCATTAACTGTCTTAACAGTTTTTATCGAAATCTCATAATTATTATCATTCAATATATCATAAACAACATTAGCAAACGCATCTGAATTCTGTAAGTAATAAGGTCCATTCTCAGCATTATGCATAAGGTCCATGACCCCTAATCCTGTCGTGTCATAATCATCTAAGATGACTAACTTTCTGCTCTTAACATTATCAAAATTAGAATAAGTATTTTCTGACAAAAACACATCTCTTGCAGAAATAAACTCTTTTAAGGCTGCTACAGTTCCTTCAATCCTGTTTCCATAGATAAAGACAACAGTCTTTCCTAAAGATGAAGGAGCATATGTTCCTACCAGTCCAGTATAAGGTTTATTAAGATAATCATCATTTACTTTAATCTGACGTTTCTCTTTTCCAAAAGAATTGGAATCCAAACCTAATGTAAGACTAGAATATGCATTTGCTTCATTAGTATTCTTTCCAACTGCAATAACAACATCTGTCTGGCTTTGGGAAACATCATCAATAAAGAATTTAAGGTAACTTTTAATGACATCGTTAACTTCAGAATAACCTGTATTAATAGAAAGATTAGCTTTTAACTTTTTCTTAACAACAGGGATTAATAAATAATTATCATCTTTAGGTTCATTAACATCTTTCTTAGGATCAACATAGATATGTAAAAAATTAATATTATTTAGGTCCATCAGTACAGAAGCATTTACATTCTCTCTATTTATGTCAACTAAAATACTTTCATGTTCAGAAAATAAACCCGTATTTTTATTCTGCCCAATAAATGTTATATTAACATTATCTTGTTCAATATTCTCAACTTGAACTTCGACTGATAAATTATATGTTGTTCCACTCTCAAAACTAATTTTAACGTCATCTGCACCTATCTTTAGATTAGTTTCATCTTTGCATTTATTGCAGTCAAATATCAAAGAATCATTATCCCCATTAAAATCTAAGCTGAATGTTCCACTATCGCATACTCTCGATTGATTATATTCTGAACTACAATTAACGGTTATGTTCTGATTCGCACCACATGCTATATTATTTAAATTCAATAGACTGCTATGATTATTTGATGTTGTGGCATTAAATATGGAGTTCAAATATATATAAGAGCCGCCCATAAACCAATTATTAGAATCGGTTACAATTATTTCTATCGAACCGTTGCAATAACCTGTAATTGGTCTACAGGGGTTTTGTGGTTTGGTAGTCCCATCTGTACCAAAATCTGCATTATCCTCATCTTGAGTAGAATCACAGTAATATCCTTCATTACATTGATAAGTACCAAATGTTCTATTGTAACTAGCTAAGGTAATACACCTATCCTTATAATGTGTATCATTTTGACAGATATATTGTCTTTCATTACATACCGAGTAATATTTTATTTGATACTCAGTGTCGTAACCCCAACCATAATTATAATAGCAGAATCTGGAAGAAACAGCTTCAGTTTTAGAAACTGCAGTTGAAAGAGTATGCTCACCTATCGAACCAGATGTTTCACAATCTGGGTCTGCTTCAGTACACCAGTCATCAAAACTAGAGACTACCCTACACTCATCAATATTTCCCTGAAAGCCATAGCAATTATCTGCATATCCATCATTCTCCCAATCAAAGCATTCTGCTAGGATTGTTCCTCCATCCCAATAAATTTCAACATCTAGCTCACCATCTATCCAGACTATTCCATCGTCATCAGAGTTTGAAGAGCAATTATATGTATAGTTATCATCATAATCTAAATCCTCTGTCAATACACTTAGAATTCCTAAATCGTCAACATAGATAATTTTTGTCAATATATTACTTGAAAGATACTCTTTAACTGAATAAATCCCTTCATTAAATTCAACATCATCAACAGTTCCTGTTCCATTCAACCAGAAATCAAAGCTTTCTTCTGATGTGCCATAACCAGTTATATTAAAGATTTCATAGAAATAACTTTCATTCTCTAAAGTATAATCACCAGATTCTAGATTGACCTTAACTAATCCATAACCATAATAGTCATCCTTTCCTTCATCACCTAAATCTAGAGCATCGTTTCTTAGTTTAAACCTTATTTCTGAATTAGTTAAACTATTATTCCAACTTTTAAGCAAAGCTGCAACTCCAGCTACATGAGGTGCGGCAAAAGAAGTTCCGCTAAATAAAGAATAATCATTATCTAAGGAAGTTGAATTAACATCAACACCAGCAGCAACTAACTCAATCTCATTACCGTGAGAAGAAAAAGATGCTATTTCATCAGAAGAATCAACAGCTCCAACTGCAATAACACCTGAATAAGCAGCAGGGTATAATACATCTCCGCCATTGCCTGCTGCTGCAATTATTAATATTCCTGAAGAATATGCTTCTTCTAGAACTTCTTTAAATATTTGCGAATAAGTTTCCATCCCAAAACTCATAGAGATAATGTCAATATCATTATCAATACACCATTCAACTGCTTCGATAGCATCTGATAATTCTCCTGTAGAACCATTCATTATCTTAACTGCATAAACATCAGCTTCAGGAGCAACTCCGACTATTCCATTATCATCCATGATAGCTGCTAATACTCCAGCTACAGCTGTTCCATGGCCAACATAATCTGAATAATCATCACTTACAACAGAATAACCGCCAGCAATACTTAAGTCATCATGATCACTGATACCAGTATCTAAAATAGCTACTTTAACACCTGAACCTTTAGTGATGTTCCACACAGAAACAGCATTTGTTTTTTCAATACCATAGGGCATGTTATCAGACAATATCTCAATATTTTGGTCTAGTTCTATATATTTTATAGCTCCATCCTGGATCAATTCTTCAATCTCATTTACGTTTGCTTTAACTTTAACAGACTTAAGGTTTTTATATTCTTTTTTTATAGAAACTTTATCTAATTTAGAATTGTCAACAGAATCATGAAACCTGATAATATATTCATTAACTTGTGTCTTGTATTTGACATATTTAAGATAATCTTTTGTTCTATCATTTAATTTATCTGAACCAAGAACAGTTGAAGAGATTAACACCATAGCGCACAATAGAATAAGAACAAGAGAAAGAACTTTATTTGCTTTGTACAGCATTAACACCCCTGATACTTAAATTAAAACTTTAACTATTTAAATCTTTGTTATCATCGATTGGAAATAATCTCGAATAAAGATT
>JBDRQV010000035.1:0-6616 GCA_043826105.1 Nanobdellota archaeon
TTTGCAAAATTAGCAGAGTCTGCTGGAGCGAATAGATTTAGCATTGCAGATTCACTTGGTTTGGCTGCCCCTGACAGTATTAGAAAGTATATTCATGATTTAAGGAAAGAAGTGAAGCTTGGATTAGAGGTTCATCTGCATAATGATCTAGGTCTGGCTACTGCTAATTCTTTATCTGCTTACGAATCAGGAGTGGAAGTTGTTGATGTCAGCATATTGGGTATTGGTGAGAGAGCAGGTATCACTCCATTAGAAGATTTTGCTGTCTTATTATATAAATTGAAAGGTGATCATGTTGGCGATTTATCTATGATCATGCCAATGTGCGAGATGGTAAGTAAATATGCAGGTATTCCAATCAATCCTATGAAACAAATTGTCGGGGCTAATGCTTTCAAGCATACAGCAAGATTGCATAGATTGGCTGTAGACCAGGATCCTACTTGTTATGAATTTATTGACCCAGAAATTCTAGGGTTATCTTCTTATCAAGCTACAACAACTCAATTACTTGAAAACCTCATAGGTGTTCCTTTTGTTAGGGGTGCAGAAGAATTGATAGGCCATAGGAACGGACAAGGCACCAGGCATGTTTTTATGGATAATAGAGTTATTCCGGGGTCTAGTTTTTATATAATAATTAGAGACGTGGATGATATTGACAGTGGGTTGCCAGGTCATGTAGATATGCATTCCCATAATTGTGATAGTGCATTTTTATTTGTCGGAAAAAATCCAGATTTTAGCGGTCTTTCCTGTGAAGTCTATCTTGGTGACTTAACCAAAAAGGTTGATAGCCCTGCTTCTGTATTTATCCCAAATGGGATTCCTCACGCATATCGGCTTGTTTCAGGTTCAGGCTTCTATATAAATATTCTATCCACCACGGATTATAATCCAGCTACTGAAACTGTTAGAAAATAAATTTTGATAGGGGTGTTAACTTTGAGATAATCTAAATTGTATCAGAACCAAAACTTATTCTCAAAATCTAATCTGCAGAAGTTGTCTAGGGTTCAGGACAAGATTTTATAGATGATGGGGAATGCTAAGAATCTGTTCTCAAAATATTTCAAAAACAAAGATTTATGTGTTTAATCAAGATTGTATCAATCAACGCCTATGATTGTCTTGTTGGCAACCTTGATATCTTATATGGAGTACATTTGGTCCGCAAAGCGGACATGCAAAAAAAGAAATTAAATAATCATAGGTTCTATAGGGCCATCAGCGATCTCACAGTTTAAGTAAGGCTCGAATTCTGGTGCTAACTTCCTATAATCATCTTTTTGCGTCAATATATTGAAGCAATCATCATTTGTCTCACATGGTATCTCATTTGAGAACAATTCTTCAATCATAAAGTATTTGTCTGAAGGCTCAGGTGTAGCTGTCAATATACAAAGTTTTTGAATCTCTTTAGCTACTGCCTGTTCGTTTGCTTCTATCATTTTATTGCCTGCTGTGTTCTGTACTGTTGCACATCCTACTATAAAACAAAGCAAACTAAGTGCTAAACATATTTTTAATAATTTCATCATAACCGACCCCCTAATTTGATATAAGTCAGAAATCAAATCTTGTTTATAAATGTTTCTACTATTGAATAGTTTCTAAATGTGTTCTTTGACATTTAGTGAGATATCTCCAAATTTACAGTTTTTGCAAGTCCAGTCCAGATAGATGTAGTTATCTATCTTATATCTTTTTGAAGCTTCAGGGAGCATTATCCTTAATAATGCATGATTGGGTATTATCACGAATTCTGTTGAGACACCGATCGATTCTAATAAATTTGCTAAGGCGATTGCTCCGGATTCACAATCTCCACCACCAATTTTCAGAAATTCTTTTGGATCTTCGATATATTCCTGATCTACAGGATCTGAAATATACTCATAATTATCTCTTATAAAGTAATACATCGCTTTGGCTTGACAGACCCTGTTACCGTCACAAGCTATGGCTGCGATACTATCTGCTGTCTGTTTTATCGCAGGGTCTGTAGGATTTAATAATCTGTAATAATCTTGTTTGGTGGTTATTTCGAATGTTTGATTGGTCAGCTCAATATAAGGTAAGACCTCATTTATGGCAGGAATCCTTTTAGGTTCAGGATTTAATCTGCCCCCATATAGTGCAAATGTCCATGTTACAATGATCAATAACAGGAATATAGTGATGATATATCTTATCGGGCCATTATGCCATGGTTCTTGTTCTGTTATCTCTTCATCAGAAATCTTATCTTCTTCCATTTTATCTTGGATCTATGTGGATGAAAGCTTTATCTACATCAATAAGTTTTTCGACTTTCTTCCTTACATTTTCTCCAATTTCATGTGATCCTTGAGTAGAGAGTTTTTTATTTACTTCAATATGTATCTCTATATGTATCAAGCTTCCGACATAGTGTGCTTTTATAGAATTTAATCCTTTTACTCCTTTTATCCTTTTGACTATCGCTATTATTTTTCTTATATACTCTTCTGGAGGACTTTTTCCCATAAGGTAATCAATATTTTCTACACCTATCTTATATCCAGAGTATATTATGAACAATCCTATGATAAATGCAGCAATGTCATCGAATATTACAAATCCAAACTTAGTTGCAACGACACCTAATAATGCTATTGAACTTACAAAGACATCATTTCTTGAATCAATTCCACATGCTTTTATCGCAGGGCTTCTCAATTCTTTGCCTTGCCTTATGAAATGATAGGACATGAACAATTTGACTATAATTGTAAACAATAATACTATGATCGCAGAATTGCCTATGATAATTGCTTTGTGGTCGATAAGATTTTCAATTGCAGTCCTTATTATCTCAAAGCCTAATATTCCTGCCAGAATAGCAACAATTATGCCTGCCAAAGGCTCTGCTCTGTGGTGGCCAAATGGGTGGTCTGAATCTGCTTTTTTATTAGATATCTTTACAGCAATAAATATGCCTATCGATGATACTATATCTGTCAATGAATTGAAGGCATCTGACAATACTGCAAGACTGTTTGAAATCAATCCGACAGTCAGTTTAGCAATGAAGAGGATACTATTAAGAATTATGCCCCATATTGTTATCTTCTTACTTTTTTCCATTATACTCATGTAAAATTATTTTATTTAATAACTTTTTGGATAATTTTATAAATTGTCATTGAATACTGACTAGGTGGGGGTAATATGGTATTAGATATGCTTACTAGTTCGAATGACCTGAAGTTTTTGACTAAGGTTCAACTTAGTCAGCTTTCTAATGAGATCAGGGAACGTATAATCCAGACTGTAGCGGAAAATGGCGGGCATCTGGCGTCTAATCTGGGAGTTATAGAGTTGACAATGGCTATGCATTATGTTTTTAACCTGCCTAAAGATAAGATTATCTGGGATGTTGGGCATCAAAGTTATACACATAAACTTTTGACTGGAAGAGCTAAAAAATTCCATACTTTAAGGCAGCATAAAGGTATAAGCGGTTTTCCAAAGACAGAAGAGAGCATCTTCGACAGTTTTAATACAGGTCATAGTTCGACTGCTATCTCTGCTGCTTTAGGGATAGCTAAAGCAAGAGACCTGAATAAAGAAAATTTTAAAGTGATAGCAGTCGTAGGAGATGGTGCTTTGACAGGAGGGATGTCTTTTGAAGCATTGAACCAGGTTGGCCATATGAATACAGACCTGATAGTGATACTTAATGATAATAAGATGTCTATAGGGCCTAATGTTGGGGCTCTGACATCTTATCTAAGAAGGATGGTTACAGACCCAAAATATCTGGAGAGGAAAAAAACAGCAGCAGGTTTTTTAAAGCAGTTTCCTATGATAGGGACCAAAGCTGGAAGAGTTGTCAGAAATCTGGAAGAAACATTAAGAGCTTTTACTACAACTCCTGGCTTGTTATTTAAGGAGCTTGGGTTTAGTTATTTTGGCCCTGTTGATGGGCATGATATGGGAAAATTGATTACAGCCTTAAGAAATATCAGAAAAATAAAAGGCCCAAGAATTCTTCATGTAATCACAAAGAAAGGAAGAGGATATAGGTTTGCAGAAGAGGATAAAACTAAATTTCATGGGATCGATTCTTTTGATATATCAAGTGGTGAAAAGATATGCAAGACCGGCGCTATAACTTATACAAGTTCTTTTTCCAGGGCACTGATAAAGATGGCAAAAGAAGATAAGAGATTGGTTGCGATAACTGCTGCAATGGCTGATGGTGCAGGATTAGGTAAGTTTAAGCAGGAATTTCCAGATAGATTTTTTGATGTTGGGATAGCTGAGCAATCTGCAGTTACTTTTGCAGCAGGATTGGCATCTCAAGGATTTAGGCCAGTGGTTGCTATCTATTCAACTTTCTTACAGAGAGCATATGACCAGATTGTCCATGATGTAGCTTTGCAGAATCTGCCTGTTGTCTTTGCTATTGATAGGGCAGGAATTGTAGGTGAGGATGGACCGACTCATCATGGAGTATTTGATATAAGCTATCTTAGGCATATACCTAATATGACCATTATGGCACCTAAGGATGAGAATGAACTTGGACATATGCTGAAGACAGCAATTGAACATGATGGGCCAGTCGCTTTAAGATATCCAAGAGGCTGCGGCATGGGAGTTGCAATACAAAATCCTTATCATAAGATGAAGATTGCAGAATCTGAGGTTTTGATGAATGGAAACAGGCTAGCTATACTTGCTTTAGGAAATATGGTCGAAGAGGCTTTAGCTGCAGGAAAAGAACTGAAAAAGAAAGGCATTAATGTTTCTGTAATAAATTCACGATTTGTAAAACCTTTAGATGAAAAGTTGATATTGGCAATGGCTAAGCGAACAAAGAATATACTTACTGTTGAAGAGAATTCACTAGAGGGAGGATTTGGTTCTGCTGTTTTAGAATTGCTGGAAAAGGAGAAAGTTATAGTAAATGTTAAAAGGATAGGCATCCCAAATAAGTTTATTGAGCACGGGAGTATGGATATTTTACGTAAGAAATATGGGTTGAATAAGGATAATATTGTTAAGAATGTTTTGGAGATGATAAAGTGACAAGACAGGTTAAAGTTGGAAATGTATTGGTCGGAGGAGGAGCTCCTGTCAGTATACAAAGCATGACTAACACTTTAACTAAGGATGTTTCAGGTACTATCAATCAGATTCTTGATTTGGAGAAAGCAGGATGTGAGATAATAAGGGTTAGTGTTCCTGATGAAGAGTCTCTGAGAGCTTTAAGATCTATCAAGGAAAATATTTCTATTCCTTTAGTGGCTGATATCCATTATGATCATAAATTAGCTATCGGTGCTGCAGGGATTGCAGATAAGATAAGGATAAATCCTGGCAATATAGGCGGTGCTGATAAGGTTAAGGAAGTAATCATGGCAGCTAAAGAGAATGGGATCCCTATACGTATAGGGGTTAATCTAGGCAGTATTGAGAAAGAGTTTGAGGAGAAATATGGATTAAGCGCCAAAGCGATGGTCGAATCTGTAATGAAACATATTCGATTTTTTGAAAGTCTTGATTTTTTTGATATTGTAATAAGTTTAAAAGCTTCTGATGTTATGAAAACAATTGAAGCTTATAATATGATCTCTACGCTTGTTGATTATCCTTTACATGTTGGGATTACAGAGGCAGGTACTGAGTTTTCTGGAGGTATTAAGAGTGCTGTCGGTATAGGTGCTTTGCTTGCTTCAGGTATTGGGGATACTATTAGAGTTTCATTGTCTGCAGATCCTGTTAAGGAAATTTATATCGGTAAGGAAATATTGAAATCATTGGGGTTAAGACAGTTTGGTGTTTCAGTTACAGCATGTCCTACATGTGCGAGAGCAAATTTTGATGTTGCTGCTGTTGCTAAAGAGATAGAGGATAGAGTTAGGGATAATAAGAAACCAATTAAGATTGCTGTTATGGGTTGTTCTGTTAATGGACCTGGAGAGGCTAAAGAAGCTGATATTGGAGTAGTGGGCGGACAGGAATGTTTGTTTTATGTTGATGGTAAAGTTGTCGGTAAGGTTTCAAAGGATGATATTGTTGATAAGGTTATGGAGTTGTTGGGATGAAGAAGGGGAAAGAACCTGTTACTAAAGAATGGATTATCAAAATGGAAGAGATAAAGTCGGCTATATCATCACAGACTAGTTCAATATTATTGGTCATTACCTTTTTTATTACTTTTTTGACTATCAGACCCATCCCTAATATATTTCAGGATTATCCTTATTTAAAATCGATTCTTATCGGTACGTTAGTTGTGTTTATATTGATTATGTGGATTAGAAATTTCTGGCAAAACAAACTTGAGGAACATTTTGAATCTCAACAATTTAAATCTTATTGGTGGAGAAATGGGCACCCTATTTTTTCAACTATTGCCTTTGCATTAATTATACTGTGGATTTTAAATAGAATGGATATCTTTTTTTATTTGTCATTTTTGTTCTTATTATTACCTTGTTTTATAAATTTTCTAATAAATAATTTTAAAATGGGGAGTAAGGAAAGAATGAAAAAGAAGAAAGAATTAATGCAGGATGTTTTATTATTTTTAAGAAAAATAGAAGATAATTATGATAATGGAGTATTAATATCTGATCTAGAA
>JBDRQV010000036.1:0-8885 GCA_043826105.1 Nanobdellota archaeon
GCATCTTGTAAGATCACAGTTAGAAATAGAGCAATAGCTGCAATCATCATTGCATGAGCCTTGTCTGCATTGGTCACCTTCAATATGACAACTGGCCATGTTACATTGAAAGGCAGAGCAATAGCTGCAATCATCATTGCATGAGCCTTGTCTGCATTGGTCACCTTCAATATGGCAACTTGTAAGATCACATGTTTCTAATGAATATTCTAAACATGCTCTCTTAAGCTGGATATATGAACCTCCAATCAATCTCCCCAATGGAAATCCTTCTTTATCACGATAATCCTTATACCCTACCCAATTTTTCTCAGAATCCCTATAATTAACAGTAAATCTCCAATTATCATAAGGAATCTCTTTTTTAATAGCTGTTGGCCAGAACCTAAAATTTGTAATAAGGATCTCCTCATTTAACCAAGATGGGTGACTAAAACCCACTGTATAATTTTTAAATGAATTTGAATCTTCATCCCAAAATAAAGATGGAGTATTGTATAAGGTTACCCCATAACTTTGAGGAGAATATTCCATTGATATGTGATCATTTAAAATTGTGATCACATGTTGGTTATCTACCTTAAAAAAGATTGAATATCGATTTAAAGGTAGCTCAGCATCAGGAAAAGTATATTGCCCTATAAGATTTACTTGATTACTATAAACACCTTCTTCAGGTTTGTAGCTAAGATTCCATATTATGGTTTTCCCTCTTAAATGTTCATAGATATCATAAGCTAATTCATAATCAGCAGTTAGATTATATTTTAAATCATTTATATTATAACTATTGCTGTTAATAGCATCATTCCATTCGATCAATCCAGCAACCCCATCACAATTCTTATCAACAGTATCATACCAGTATTCTGGCTGAGGTACACATTCTGCAAAAACAAGAGCAGATGCTAGTATAATAAATATTAAAACCATACCTAATCTGATTATATTATATTTATTCATGCACTAACACCTAAATCATATAAAGCCTTTATTTCATAACCTTGTAAAGGCCGATCATAGATCCTTACCTCGTCAATAACACCTCTTGCTAAATAGGTTAATGTGTTAGCATAAGTTGCACCGATTCGGATATTAGTACACTCAGTGATAGTTGCTGCTGCCTGTGCTGCTAACTCACCATCAACATAAAGATATTTTATCCCTCCATTCATAACGCCCACTATATGATGCCAGTTTGTATCAGAATATATTTTAGAGCTTACCATATTACTTGCTGGTTTTTGGGTATAAAATCCAAACCTATTAGCATTATTCTTCCATATTATCCAACCGCAAACAGAAGTACCGTGATATTTACTAACTATTCCCTGATATGCACCATTTATGTTAGATTTATACCATACCGAAACAGTAAAATCATTTGAAAATCTCAATGAAGCAGGATTGCCAAATTCTATATAATCTCCACCATCAAAACTCCTTGCCTTTCCAGATATTCCACTATTTGTCAAAGAAGGACATCTTGTACCAGAACACGTACCGACAACACCACTTCCAGTTTTATCTAAATAAGTGCCATCATCAAAATTAATATTAAACTTAAGCCCTCTTGATAGACTGCTGGTCATGCTTAATCCACTTGATGATCCGCTGCCTACTAAAGGTCCAGAAGAACCAAGCAATATACCAGTAATGTCAAAATAAATCTTATTATAGATTATATCTCCTTTAAATGCTCCTGAATCAAAAATATCTGAAACATACTCCCCCATATTAGCATCTAATTTTAAAGCTACTGGTTCAGTATCATAAACCATCATTTCTGCTATCCTGCATCCAAATCCTTTAGTACATGTTGGCATAAGGATCCTCATAGCAGTTGATTCAACTGTCTCAAAAACGATCTCTTCTGCTCTACCCTCTACATTTATACAGGGGTTACCTGGACCACCTTTGCAATCAACAGGATAATAAGGCAGCCTTTGTATAGGTGTAATAGAAACCCATTCATCATCTTTTAGATATTGAATTTGATATGATTGGATTGTTTGAGTACTTTGTATAAAAGATACTTTGTTAAATTTTACAGGTCTTGACCAATTGATACCTGCAAACTGAAAAAAAACTTCTTTTGAGATCCATTCAGGACCCTCCCATAAGATTTTTCCATCATTAAGTCCACTGACATCAGGATAATATATCCATTCTACTCCATGAGTTTCAACATAAAGGCTTGATGCAAAAGGTTCACCTAAGGGGGCAAGGTTTATTGGTTCATGTGAAACAGACATTGTAGTAGAAGAACCTTTAATAAAATCATCATAATTATCCGAAGTCCAGAAAATCTCATGAGCACATTCACTTTGAGGATTACATACTTCTCCAGTTGGACATACTCCACAGACCATACAATCATCTACAAGGATAGGATCTGGCGTAGAAGCAAAACATGATTGTCCTAGATGTACTGCAGAACATTCACCAGTCATTGTCCCATCAGAACATAGCCCATAGCATTTTCCATCTATACTACATTTATTATTAGGTGGACAACCACATATATCACATTTATTTGACTCAAACTGTTTTGAATCTGGATTACAATATCGAAAATCAACAGAGCAATCACCAGCTGCTGCTAAGATATTGTCTTCTGAACAATAATCCACACATTGGTATGCAGAATCTTTTACTACACACTTTTTTCCTTGTGATTCGCAATTTAGATCAGAACATCCTGAAGCATAAGCAGATAACACCATAACTATAAATAATAAAAACATACTGATTAGCAATTCAACTCTTTTTTTCATTGTAGATCAATCCTTGAATAAATTTGTCCCGAATTAAAGGTTGCTGTTCCAACCTTTGAACAATAAAAATAAAATCCTATCTCTTCTCCATCTATAGGTCCTTCATCTAATACAGTATATGGGTCATCACCATACACATTAATCAAAAAAATTTCATTATCTACAGAAGATCGCCCACATATTTTTCCGTCTGCATCTGCAACTATGATTTCACCGCCCAATCCCAAATCACCGTAAAAAACCTCATAAACACCATTAATCATAGGTTGTACACCACAATTACAATCCGCTAATGTATTAGTATTACAATCATTATCTTTTCCATCACATAATTCATTAGCTCCTGGGTGGATACTGCCATTACTGTCATTACAGTCCATACTCAAAGCAGAATCATAAGGAGAAACGCCATTACAAAGGCATCTTGCATCTGAAGCTACACCATGCCCATCTCTATCACTATCTCTATAATAGATTGTACAGCCTGCCAGATTCTGCCCTTCATCAACAGCAGCATCGCAATTATCATCTATCCCATTGCAAACCTCTACAGCACCCGGATGTATAGCTGCATTATTATCATTACAATCACTTGCAATATCATACCCATCCATATCAGTGTCAACAGAGGTTATACAATGATTAGTACAACCAGTAATTCCAACATCATTAAACCCATAATAATTATCGCACTTATTGTTTACACCGTTATTAGTGCCATAATAACTACGTATATCATTATAAGTGCTACCACAGATAGTGTTAGAGATTAGATTATTACTATTTGAGTTATACATATAAAGACCATACCTACTGCTACCAGAGATATTATTATTATAAATTTGATTATTATTTGAATTGTAATAATAACTACCATACTGGCTGCCCAATATAGTATTAGAAGAGAAATTAGTTAGGTTTCCCATATAAGAATATATCCCCATTATATTATTTGAATCAAAAATATTATCAAAGATTTGTGAATTAGTTGAAGAATATAACATAAGGCCATAATAAAAATGTTGTATATTACAATTTTGGATGATTATATCATTCTTATGATAAGAATATATCCCATTTCCACTGCCTGTTCCCCTCAAGACAGCCCCGTTACAATCCAAATGTGTATTACTCGCTCCGATAGTCAAACCGCTAGTCAAAAAATAAGTTCCTGGACAGAACCTAACATTTCCAGAAATACTCATTCCGCTTGTGGGCATTAAACAATTACTCACTGTAAATCTTATTTTTTGCCAACCATATGGTGGTCCATATGAATATACCCATACATAATAATTACCATCAGGCAAAGAAGGAATTGTAAAGCTTGTTGTACCTGAACCTGTACAAATATTCGAAGAAGGATAAGAAGAACAACTAAAAGCTCTCCATCCATAATTAATTCTATTAGTATATGTATCAGTATTATATATATAGGCATACCTATAAAAATTAGTAGAAGACTGAACATTAACATTGATATTCCCATTAGAAGAGACAGGATCAGGATTTATTGTAACATCAAATGCATATGCAGCTGCAGCATTAAATACAAAAAAACAACATATTAATATTATCAGTTTTCTATTCATTTTAAGTCAATTATCAAATCTTTAGTGTATAATTCTGCACCATCTGCTATTATCCCTATCTTACAAAGATAATCTCCAGCAGAAGCATTTTCATTTATTCGCAGCAAAGCTACAAAAGTATCATAATCTTGCACCTTGATTGTTTTAGGATTTGTTTCTGTCTTTAGGTTTAACTCATTCTCACATTCTATCAACAACCTAACTCCCTCTGTAGGGCCGCAATCAATATCATCACCTGGAACATTAGTACAATTTACATCCCTTACGCATATACCATCTGGATCACAAGTAGCTAAAGAAGGATCTTGTGGACAATCAGGATCAATAGTACAATCAAATAGATTACATACTCCATCAAGATCGCACCCTTCTTCAAATTCAAGATAGTCCCTAAAAGTCCAATCAGCGTTAGTAGGATTAAAAACACTGATCTTCACAGCCTCTGTTGAACCAGATTTAGAGTCTATCCTTGGCTTTGATAATGTTATAGGATCATTACTGTTAGGTATTGGGGGATCTCGTTCTTCTGCTAATTGCCCAGCCATCTTCTGTTGCGAAACACCAAACATATCTCTAAAAAATCCAAGAAACAAGCCCAATACAGTTATAGCTAATATGACTATAACGATCATACTTACATTAAGTTCCCCTTTTTTTATCATTTTAATTTAGCTTTTTTTATACTTATAGGGTATTTATTTATAAGTTTTACTGCTTCATTATATTTCAACAATTTGTTCTTAGCTCCATGATGTTGTATTACAGACTCAGAATTTGCATTAGCCAATCTCATAGCAAATTCAATATCATCCTTCTTTATCATTCCAGAAACAAAAGAAGCTGCAAAAGCATCACCTGCCCCCGTAGTTTCAACAACCTTAACCTTTGTTGGTTTAGCTGAATAAACCCGTTTACCATCATATACAAAAAACTGCCCAGGACCATCAGTTATAACGACTATTCTTGGCCCTGTATTATATATCCCTTTCAGCAGATCATTGAGATTATCTTTCTTAACAAGCATCTTAGCTTCATCTTTATTCAACACAAATATATCTGTCTTGGAAAGAAGGTTGGATAAGTATTTCATACCTTTTTTTGCCAGATATGACGAAGCATTAAAAGCGATCTTGATTTTATTCTTGTCTGCAAAATTAGCCAATTTCTCCTGAGTCTTGAATGATTCGCCTAATTGGGTTGAAAAGTAAAACCACTTTGTCTTCAGCTTATTCAATCTTAACTCACTATACCTTAGATCATTATTCGATCCTTTAAAAGCAAGTATTGTCCTATCATGCTTTAGGCTATCAAGTATTATAGAATAGCCTGTTCTGCCTTTCTTAGCAGATATCATAAGGCTGGTATCTACTTTATCCCTTTTGAGATGATTTATGATCTTGTCAGCATTTGAACCGCATCCCATCTTAGATATGCAAGCCACCTTATGCCCTAAGCGAGCAAAGCAGACTGCAGTATTTGTAGCCCCTCCACCTGTTGTAAAATTAAGCTCTTCAATCAGTATCTTAGCACCGGTAGGATAAGCCAAAAGATCAGTTTCTCCTCTTGAATCAAATATCTTTATAAGCTGAGAAGATGCTGTCCTGGCAAATACATCTACAGTAGAAGACCCAAAAGTTATAACATCATACATTTTAATGTAAAATTAAGAAAATTATTATTTAAATCTTCCTATTAATCAAGAGATTTTGTCCAAAATGGTGTGTGCATCATTGGTAGCTAGATATTTTCGTATCTTTTCCCATTTATCACCAGCTTTAGCGATAAACTGTATCTTTAATGCATCAATTTCATTATTTGTTACTCTTCCCAACCTATCTGCTTCTATCAATCCATAAGGATAACCTAAAAATACAGGATCCATCGAATTATTTTTCAACAGGCCCAATACATAATCAACATTATCAGTCCCATATACATCAAATCTGAATACATAATCCGCATTTTTATTCAACTTAACTACATACTGACCACCATCAAGATGATACCATTCACCATAGGGAGAATTTTCCCTTAATTCGATTAATAAAGAATTGCCCTTAATAGTAAATAAGTCAGAGGTCTTGCTCAAACCGCATATAACAACCCCTTTTTCAGATGACTTCTGAAACAATCTGCCATAAAACTCTTTTTCATGTATCAATTTTATATCCAGATCACCATCTCTAACAATAACATCTCCTTTGTTTAACTCATCAACAACATCTTCAGCAACCTTGATCTCAGCTAATTTTCTTATAACTTCTCCAATCTTGCTAACCTTGATCCTATTATTCCCTTGTCTTAAATTTTTATCCATACTATCAAAACTAAAACTGGAAAATGAATAATTGATAGGGAATATCTCAGTCTTAAAATCAATCTTATCCCCTAAACCTAAACTATTAATCAAGACATAAAACTCTTTTTTATCAGCCTTGATACGTTCATTATTTTGATAGATAGTATAATAAACCCTTATCAATTGCAATGAAAAATTAGCAGCAGAAAGGATCTCAGAATTGCCACCATCAATAAAAACTATTTTAGCATCAGATTCAACATCATTTATTTCATAAAAATTATCTTTAGATATGTCATATGATTTAAGATCTTTAAGAGTAATATCTAACTTTTCAATAATTTGATCAAATATATCCTCCCCCATCAATACATAATAATGGACTTATCTTTTTAATTGTTTCGCAGCATATTAACCTAACCAATTTTGTTATGATGAAAACTAAACCTTTTTAAATAATATGAAAAATACAGAGTAGCATGGAAAATAAAGAGTTAATAGAAAATATAAACAGACTAAAGAAAAAAAAGAACGCGATTATACTAGTCCATAATTATCAAAGGCCCGAGATATACGAGATAGCTGATTTTATGGGCGATTCATTAGAGTTAGCTAGAAAGGCAACCCAAACACATGCAAAAATGATAGTTTTCTGTGGTGTAGATTTCATGGCTGAATCTGGAAAGATATTAAATCCAGAAAAAAAAGTGCTGATACCATCAAAACAAGCGAAATGCCCCATGGCAAATGATGTGACTCCTGAACAGATTCTGGAACTTAAAAAACAACACCCTGATGCTGTTGTCGTATGTTATGTGAACACAACAGCAGATGTGAAGGCTGTATCAGACATTGGTTGCACTTCTGCAAACGCTGTCAAAGTTGTAAACTCCTTAAAAGAAAACGAGATAATTTTTGTTCCTGACAGGCATTTAGCAGCTTATGTACAGTCAAAAACAGACAAAAAGATAATACCCATCAAAGGCCATTGCTATGTCCATGATAAGATAACTTGTGAACAGGTGAAACATGCAAAAGAAAACCACCCAAAAGCAAAAGTCATGGTCCACCCAGAATGTAGATTAGAAGTCATAAAACTAGCAGATGTTGTCGCTTCAACAAGCCAGATGATAAAATATGCTAAAGAAAACAAATCCAATGAATTTATTGTCGTCACTGAATGTGGAATGGCAAATGCACTAAAAAAAGATATGCCTGATAAAGAGTTTTATCCAATTGGTGGAACATGCATCCAGATGAAAAAGATTACATTAGAAAAAGTGTACGATTGTCTTAAAGACGAAACAAATGAGATAATTCTAAAAAAAGAGATCATGGATAAAGCCAGAAGATCATTGCAGAGAATGTTAGACATTTCCTAAACATTTATATATTCTTAATCTATCATTTGTTATCATGAATCGTAATATTTTACTTAAGAAAGCATTCCAAAGAGGCCATCTGCTTACTGTGAAGAACAGATACTACAAACAATGGCTAAAAAGTTTCATAGTCGATGAAACAAAAGCAGATATTGGAACAGGTGACATCACATCTAATCTATTAGATGATAAAAAAGCAAAAGCGATAATATACTCAAGATCAGAAGGGATAGTAGCAGGTCTTGAAGAAGTCTCTTTCTTATTCAAAAACTCAAAAATAACTGTAAAACAACTAAAAAAAGATGGATCAAAAATAAAAAAAAGAGATGGATTAATGATGATACACGGCAAAATAAGAGACATTCTGAAGCTAGAAAGATCTGCTTTAGACATAATCTCAAGAGCTTCAGGTATCGCTACTTTAACTAACAACCTAATTACTAAAACACAGATAGCTCCAACAAGAAAAACATTGTGGAGATATCTTGACAAAAAAGCAGTCTATTTAGGCGGAGGATTGACCCATCGTTTGGCTTTATGGGAATCGATCCTGATAAAAGATAACCATCTAAAAAAGATTGATATTGAAACAGCCTTAAGAAGAGCATGGGAAAATAGGAACAAAGCAAACTTTATTGAGATCGAGACAAAAGATGAAAAAGAAACTATCCATGCTGCCGAAACATTCAAAAAACTAAAAGGAAAAACAGATTACCCTTGCCTGATATTATTAGATAACATGCAACCTAATAAGATAAAAAGCATCATTAAAAGATTAAAGAGTATGCAATTATATGATTATGTTTTGATAGAAGCTTCTGGCGGAATAACTCCC
>JBDRQV010000037.1:0-8818 GCA_043826105.1 Nanobdellota archaeon
CATCTTGGTCTGTGTCTGCTTGGATAGGATTATAATTATCTCTGCAGTTATCATCATTGTTTATTATTCCGTCGCCATCATCATCTTCAGTTCCATCTCTTTCATTATTATCTGCGATATTACTACAGCCTGTATCTTGCAGATAATCTGTAAATCCATCTGGTTCATTGTCAATACAATCCCAGCAATCTTTCTGTAATGGACCACATAAAGGATTAGACTCATCATTATCAGATTGAGTATCGCAGCCTGGATCGCTTAGATAATCTATCAATCCATCGCCATCATCATCTCTATTGTTCATGCATTGATAAGGGATGAATGTTGTAAATGTCCAGCTGAATTCTGCTTTATTTCCTGCCAAATCTTTGATCGAAGCATAGATAGTATGTGATTCTGTCGTGAATGATCTTATTGCGCTTATGTCTAAGCTTATTCCACTATCTACTGTTGAAGGAGTTGTGGTTTGCCCATCTATTGTTAGAATGATGGATGATTGGTTTAGTGTATAATCATCTTCTGCTGTAATCTTTATGTCTACATTATCTGAATATGTCAGGCTTCCTGTTGGCTGGTTATTGATTAATGCTGGAGGTGTTGTGTCGTAGACAACCTCATACCTGTCAGAATCTGTCGGACCGTTTCCTAAGCTGTCCCATGATTTTACATATATGTAATTTATTCCTTGGGATAGGTTAACTTTTGCTTCAAACAGACCGCTATTGATCGCTGTTGTTGAGTTGACCCATACTCCTTCGCCTGTTGTTGTAGCAGATACATAATAATAGATAGTTGAATATGATTCAGCAAGTCCTGCTACAATGATCTGAGATCTGTTTGTGTAAACAAAAGGAATTATTAATGTTGGTTTGGCTGATGTTGTGTCTTTCTCTATAGATACAGTTGCTGCAGCACTCTCGCCGTTTTGGTCAAATTCATCCATCGCTGTTATGCTTATCTCTACATTGCCTTCATTTAAACTATCTAAGCTTAGGGCTGGTTCTTCAAATTTCTGATCGTTGACTTGGATCTCTTTTTTGTATGTTCCATCAATATATAATCTAACTCGTGTAGCATCTTCGTCTGTCGTTCCATTTACTTTTACAGTATTTGTAAATGTCATTCCTGTTGTTGGATATGTTATGGATGGTTTAGCTGGTGGCGTCCTGTCTACTGTAAATGATATCGATACATAGATAGTAGTAGCACCATCATCGCACCTTACTTCGTATATATAATCTCCGTCAGCTACGTTTATAGGCAGATCGTATTCATATCTATAATAGGTCTTGTCAGATTCTAATGTGATATTTGATGTGTATAGCTGGTTGTTGAATGTACAAGAGGCTATCTTATTTGTTGTTGCCCTTAATGCGTATTTATCAGTATAGACTGTATCATTTGCTAAGATTTCTAATTCTTTTAAAGTATCTACTGTGAATTCTACAGTTTGTGGATCTGCTAGATTGCCTGCTTTATCTTTACAGTTGATAGTTAAGCTATGGAATCCATTTTCAAAATCATCAGTAATTGTGTTTATCAACTGATAATTTTGCCCGAAGCTGACCACTGAACTGTCAAATGAATCTGAATAAGTGCATCTTGTTAATTCGTTTGTCCAGACTGTAATTGTGTTTTGTAGATTGTCCACATAATAGCCTAATTTTGCAGAAACTACATTATCGATCGTTGGAGCTGTCGTATCACCTGTAATCTGGAATGTGGATGTAGTCTCTAAGCCAAATATGCTTCTGCAATATACATAATATATGTAAGGTATTTCGTTGTACCAGTATTGATCTCTGGCTGCCATATTTAATCTGAGATAATGTGTTGTCCTGTTTGTTGTAGCAAATTCTATGCCTGGGAAGGTGCCTGTCCATGAAAAATTACAATTACATGGATCATCTGTAGATATAGTCAGATTGGGGTATTGCTCGTTTGTGTATGAAGTTGCTGGATGTATAAGAGTAATGACTGGGTTTGAACCGTCTGTAAATGTTATCTGGCTGCCTGGATTTGTATTCTGGTTTCCTAACATATCATACGCTATAAATGATACTGAATAGGTAAACTTGTCCTGCTGCAGAGTTATGCTTGATGTTGATAATGTGAATGCATCTTGATCTTTCTGCATATTATATTGTGTTCCATCAATTACTGCAACTACATGACTAACGCCTGCCTGGTCTGTTGCTGTTAAAGTTATCGCTCCTTGGGTGTTCCATGATACTATTGCTGGGACATTTATATTACTGAATGTTGGGCCTGTTAAATCTATAACTAAGTTGAAATCATGTGGTGTTGGTGTTTGTGGTGGAACTACTTTTGAGGAATTTACCCTGAAGATATATGTGTTTTCTGCAAGGGTTTGTTTTAAGCTTAGATTGAATTTTCTATTGTTCGTTATGATTTCTTTTTCAAGATAATAATTTGGAGTATGTAATATTGAATAATTGTTTAGAGTTACATCCTCTGTATAATTTACTATTATGTTTAAGCTTGAGGCTTCTGTAGTATACCATGTTTCACCTATCTTTATCGAGTTGTCTTCTAACCATAATTGTGGTTTTAATGAGATAGATGGATTTATCTCAACTGTCCATTCTGTTACAGATGTCAATCCTACGTTATCTGAATATCTTATGCTTAGGTTATAGAATCCTTCGACAAATGATGTTGGTTTTTGATATGTTAATGTTGTTAGATTACCGGATGTTATTGTACATCCTGCGCCTGGACAGACTAAAGTATTGTTTATCTTAAGTTCTATAGATGTTTGATCTATTGATGTTCCTGTCCCATCTAATTCGATAACTATTGGAGTGTCTAATTTATTTGTTAAAGTTGAAGGTTCTATCAATTGTGCTGTTGGCGGTGTTGTGTCTAGTATTATTGAGACCTGTCTTTCTGCACCCATACCTGGATTTTCCAAGTCATCAAATGGTATTATCCTTAGGTTGTTTTCTCCTTCTTCTAATGTTATGGCTGGCAGAGTAAATCTTCCTTGTGGCAGAGATGTGTTGTAGACTTTTATCTGGACTGTTCCTGATGGGATCACCTGGCCTATCTGTGATTCTAATTCTACAGATGTACCTCCTAAGGCTGAATAATCTGAATATATTATGAGTAATCTGTTTAGATCATTGCCTACCTGAGTATAATTTCCTGGTGCAAATAAGGAAGTTCTATCTCCGTTAAATTGAAGTACATATGAATCTACAGTTGTAGCTGCTGCTAATGGGGCCTGACCATAATATTTTTCTTCTGGATTGGCTGTTGTTTGGATACCTGTAGGAGTTATCCCTTTTATTATCCTGACTACTGCGCTGGCATTTGTAACTCCAGATATCTGTAATGATGAATTATTAGTTATTGATGGTAAGGTATCTAGATCTAATTTTGTGGGGCCTGAAAGGTCAATGGTTATGTTCTTTATCGTAATGTTTTCATTTCCTGCAAAATCTGTTGCGTTTATCTTGAATGAATATGTTCCTTCAGGCAATGTATATTGCTTTTCAAAGTAAGTTCCATCCATAGTTGCTGGTGCACCATTTATGTTGACAGAAGCAACTCCTCTTTCGTCTGTTACTGTTCCGTTCAAAGTTATTGTCTGTTGAGTTGTTCTTGATGGTATCTGTGAGTCCAATAATATAGTTGGAGGGGTTAAATCTATTGTGAACTCAATCATATAGTCAAAGCCTATGTCTGAGGATAAAGTTATCTTATAGCTTTGCTCTTTATCTGATGGGAATGAATATAGATTGTAACATTTTAAAGTTGGGGTTGCACCTGGAGCGGCTATTATTGAGGTTATATTGGAAGATGGAACAATGATAGTGTCTAGGGAAAATTCAGCACATAGTTTATTGAATGATGTTAGGTCTATATTTAAGACAGCTCCGCTGTTAAAATACCTATTTGTTGCGCCGTTTGTCAGATAAACATTCTCTAATTGTGCTGCTTGTGTGTGTATGCTGAATTCAAATGCCTGTACTGTTGTTTTATCAAAGTTATCTGTTGCTGTTATGGTTACTTGATTGTTTGGAAGTGTTGCTTTTTCTGATTCATCTTTTATGAAGAAGTCATTATTATTTGCAAATGTAATGGTGTATGAATAAGTATTACCTGATACAACTAATTCGGGGACTGATTTTGGGTCATAACCATTTATCGCAAACTGTACATCTTTTATTCCGCTTATGTCTGATATGTTTGCTGAAATTAGTACGCCCTCTTTTGTTGTCTGTATCGTATTGGGCCTGAAATCTTTTATCAATGGGCCTAGAGTGTCTTTTACTATGAATGAATCTGTTTGATGGGATGCTAAATTTCCTAAAACGTCAGCTGCTGAATAAGTAATAGTGTATAGTTCGCCGACAATTGAATTGAAGTTTGTCGGATTTATTGTTTTTATGTGATAACCATCTGATTGTGTTAATGTGCCTGTAGCAACTGTATCTGATGACCTGTTTGTTATCGAATAGGAAACAGATTGTATCGCTGTCTGCTCTGTTACTGTTAGATTTAGCAGAATATCATATGTAGCTTCTTGTTGTGCTCCGCCTAATGGATGATTGACCACTATTGTAGGGCCTGTTTGATCTACTACAAATTCTTTAGTAAATGTGAATGGTGCATTTCCAGCCAGGTTTGCCCTGATGCTAAAAGTATGCGGTCCGTCTGTGACAGATCTATCATATTGGTAGATTTTTGATGTTTGTGTTGTGGGCGTTATGATTGTTGAGTCTATCTTTGCTTCTACTACATTTACCTCTTCTATGAATGTTGCTGTTATTGTAGTAGAATCTGAGATTATGTAATCCATGTTATTGTATGTCTTGTTGTTTGTGAAATCTATTATTGGCTCAGAAGGTATATCTATGTCAATTGTGAATTCTATCTCTTGAGATAGTAAGTTACCTAGAGTGTCTGCTACAGTTATGTTTAATTTATGTGCGGCTGTGGCATATTGTTTATTTGTCCTGAAATTCAGATCACATATTTCTCCTGCACAGGATAATAAGCATAAAGAGCTGTCTATGCAGTTATCTTTATTGTATCTTAATGTATTGTCTATCTTTAAGATTACTGAATCCTGGTTTATGTTTGAATATGTACCATTTAGTCTTATTTTTATTTCGGTAAGGTTGTTATTTGTTGTTTGTTCTGGTACGATTAGTTCTGCTGTTGGAAGAACGTTGTCCATGAATATATTTATGGATATGTGTCCTCCGTCATTTCCTAATGTATCGTTGCCTTGTAAAATGACCTGGTTTAGGCCTTGGTTTAGTTGTACTGAAAGATTAAACCATCCAGATGGATATTCTTCTGTATGAACAAATATGTCTTCAGTAAATGCTACATCATGGATCAGGTTTGGTGTAAAGAATACTTTTGTTTCCCTATATGGTTCTATGTTGCTTACCTGGTATATATCATATCTCTTGAAATAATCAAGACTATGGCTTGAGAAAGTTACATAATCGGCATTTGTAATCTTGAACATATCTGAATCCAGAACCCATACATAATCTTGAGAATAGCTAGGATTGGTTTCTGGTGGGTCTCTGTAAACATCTATTATGTGGTGGTTGACAGATGTTGGTTTTGTTAGGGTGTCATTATAATATGATGGGTATAGTGCTCCTGGCTCATAAGTATATGCTTTTATCCACCCTGCTTCCCCAATATAACCTATTATATTTACCTTATCCTGGTTTGTTGGAGGCAAGTATCCTGAATCTAACCCCCATATCACTGGCAAAGCTGGGCCTGTCCTGTCTACATCTACAAATGTGTATTCTAAATCAGTGTAGCCGAATGTGTTATTGTTTTCTGCTTTATCAGTTACATTTACAGTTATGTAATATCTCTTTTCCTGAGCTGGCAATTGTATGTTTACTGAGAAGGTACCACTTGATGTAATGTTTGTGGTGTTCTTTATTGTTGTCCCATTTACATAGACTGTTACGGTCGAGTCTGGCTCTACAGTTCCTATCACTGTTATGTTTAATGAGTCTGTGTTTGAATTAATGACAGATTTGCCTTTTGAATTTGTTATGCTATTTATTGCGGGTTGTGTTGTGGAGAAGTCTACTGTGAAGATTATGTTTAATTCAAACTTGTCCCTTGGATCTGTAGTTGATGCATATGTTGCTCCTTTATAACACCTTACTGGATAAGTATGTGTTACTTCTGATAAGCTTGTCAATTGTACTGAATGTGATGTGCTAAAAGAGGTTGAGAACTGTTTCCATGTGCCATCATTATAATCACATAATGAATCCTGGTTTGTCCCTATAGATAAGACAGGATCGTTATTTCTTATGGATGGAAGAGGAGTTATGGCTGTTGCTGCTAATCCCCCTAAACTTACATTTATCTGTATGGAATGATTATCGCTTAATCTTCCTGCTAAGTTTTCACATGTGACAAAGAATGTAAAATTATTGTTTATTCCTAGATCGGTGATTGCTTCAGTTATATCTTGTGAATGAGATGGTGCATAGTCGAATGGTGTAATCTCGGTCATTGAATTGTATGTTGGTGGTGTTGTGACGTCAATTGTTTTGAAGCCTTTAAATCTGCATTTTGTCAATTCATCTGTTTGAGTCTGTAGGGTTGTTATTTCAGCACCTGATCTTGAAGTTATTAAGTTGCCCCTTGTTGAAACCAAGCTTGTTATCGATGGATCATTTTTCAGGACTGTGAGATTTATCTTTATTGAATTATTTATCCCATATCTGTCGGTGCATGAGATATTATAATATGCAGGAGGCGGCACGACTGCACTTACTGATTCTGTAAGTGTGTAGCTGTGAGTTATGTTGTCTGTTGTAGTAAAGTCACCGATGTATAAGCTTCCTGCTAACCATAATAATTTACATGTTGCGTTTTCTGTTACACTTATCCGGATTGTTGGGTAATCATAAGGAGTAAATCCAGTTACTGGGTCTGTTAAGGTTATGCCTGGACCTTCTGTGTCTTTTATGCTGAATGGATAAATTGTCAAATTTACATTTCCTAATGTTCCATCTGATAAAGTATCATAAGCATATATGTAAGTGGTATAATCATCTATTGCAAGATCGCTGAATGATTTGGAGTATTTATCATTGCCTAAAGAATCCATAGATGTTTTAGCTAAGACTACTGTTCCTGATGAGGTGTTGATCAATATCTTAACACCCTGTACAACAGTATCTGCTACCCCATCATCGTCTTTTACTGTTGCGTTTATTGAGAAATCTGTATCTTTTTCAATAATATTAGATGATAGGGCTGCATTTTCTGCATAAATCTTTATATTTTCAATTGAAGGAGGGATTGCGTCTATTATATCTGTAAAAGTGAATTCTCCTGTTGTTATTCCTCCTGCCCGTAGTTTTGTATGAAAGGCATATATTCCGTTAGTCAGTTTGAAATTAGTATCTTTGTAGTCATATACCCATAAGTCAAATAGGCCGTTATCCTGCTTTTCTGTTGTGAAATCGTCTAAACCAGACGCTACTTTGGTCCCTGCTGTATTTGCTAAATAAGTATCTTCATCTGTCAACAAAGGAGTAAAACTACCTTTTGGCCGGATATTCACTCCTGTTTTAATCCTCGGATTATTTGTTAAAACAGTATTTTGAGGTGGAGTAGGTGGGCTTGCCATATAACAATAACCGCTTGCTCTGCAGTCTATAGGGGCATAATCTCTGGATAAAGTTACAGGGACCAAACTAATCAAAATCAAAAGTACAAGTATTGGCATCAATTTCTTGCTCATTCTGGTATGAACACTGCCCCTCCTGTGGCAGACTGACATTCATCATTACTGCATGTGTATCCTGGTGTATCGCAATCTTCTGGATCAGCCCATTGATTTGGATTTAGATCCGCATCACAAATTTGTATCTGTGAGCCTACACATCGTTTTTCACCATCTGCGCATTGGTCTGTAGTGATGTCTTGACATATTCCTGGTAAAACACATTCTTGTCCTGTAGTGCATGAGGCATATTGTTTAGTTAGACAATCTGATTGTATACATGTCCACCTTTGGGTATTGCCTACTGAACATCCTGTTTGACCAAGTGTACATTCATCTGTGCATGCTGCTGCTCCGCAAGATGTTGGGAATAATCCAGTACATCCTGTTGAGCCATCGCAGATGTTTTTATTATCTTCATTACCACCCATATCATACCATGTCCAAATATTGAAGCATATTGGTGCAGAATCTGATAATCCCCCTTGGGTTGATGCACATGTTACAGTGTAGTTGTGGAAGACTCCATCTTGAGTATTCTCGTCATTATTTAGGTAACAGAATTTGCCAAGCGCCCCTCCTTCACTGGCGCAATAATCACTGTCCAATGTTATTATGTGTGTTGTTTTAGATACGTCTGGAGCCAATATCAAATCAAATGGTTTTGCAACTGCATTTCCTGGATGTGTCAGATGACAGTCTGCTGGAATATCTGTTGTAGCCTCTATGGTGACTGAATTGGTTAATAGGAAATCACTTTCAAATTTCCTGTTGAATTCTGGAGTAGTTATCTGAAGATTTAGGCTTAACTCTGAATATTCTATGTAACGTTCTTGTGAAGTGGCTGGGTTGTTGTTTATATCGCTAGCATGTATAAATATTATGTTCTGGCCTTCTGTAAGCTGCACTTCCTGAGTGAAGTATCCGTCTGGAATTGGTTCTGTGTAGACATGTACAACTGTTGTTGGATCCAAATTAATATTTAATGGTCTTGATAGTGGAATTTCAGTACAGCTATAAACTCCACAATATGTATTTATTGGTGTTCCAATCTTATATCTG
>JBDRQV010000038.1:0-2417 GCA_043826105.1 Nanobdellota archaeon
AAATTAAACAAAGAAGAAATAAATAGTATGAGTAATCAATTCTTATCTTATTATGAGTGGGACAACACACTCATTCCAGTATATAATGAATTAGGATTTAGACCATCAATAATGAAAATTAGTTCTAGCTTTGACCAAAGAAGATATGTATATGGAACAAAAGGAACTTACACTTATGTAACAGAACCACCCGAAAGTTGGGGTTGGGATGGTAATTCTTTATATGTTAAGTGGTGGAATACTTATGCAGATAGTTCCATATTAGCTAGAAATTCCAACCAATCAATAAAAAATAGTTCTGAATGGAATGATGTAAAAATAAATCTTGGTAGGCAAAATGCTTCTGATTTTTATTGGAATCTTTCATGGAATGCAGAATATTCAAATTATTCTTACATTGCAAATTGGACAAATATGGGTGGAAATATTTCTTTACATATAAATAATTCTGCAGCCCATAGTGGTAATCTAGGATTAGTTTTTGATACTCAAGGGAATAAATTATATGGTGGAGTTTACACACAATTTAATGTAACAAATTCCGACGAAGTTTATGCTGCGTGTTGGTTTAAACAAGAAGCTGGAACTACTGCAAATCCGACAAGAATAAATAGAATTACCTATACAAATGAACCTTGTTGGGGAGGAAATTACAATTCTACATGGATTGATGTATCATATAATGCCACATCAACTTCGACGTATGATTGGACAAAGGCGGAAGTTTCTTATACAGTTCCATCTAATATTGGTTGTGTTAAGATTCTAACTTATATAAATTCATTTGATGGTATTTTTTCTCTCGATAATTGTACTATCCAAATAAATGAAAGTGATGTATATCCAGGAGATGGTGATTTTGAAAATGTTTGGGTTTCTGTAGCCGACTATTTTGATTTCTTCTTTTATGATAATGCTATAGATACGAAAGAAGATTATTCTTTAGATGCTCAAAATCAAACTAGCTTAGTTCCTTATGTTGGAAATCTTGAGATGATGCAACGAATGAGAGAAAATAATGTGAGTATTGCTGCAAATGCATGGAATCACCAAGCACACATGTATAAATATACTGATTTAGCGATGGGAGAGTCTATTGTTACACAATATAATGCAGGAGTTAGGGATTGGAAAAATTCTCAGTCAAGATATATGAAAATGTGGGATTCAGTTAGATTTTGGCAATATATGGAAAACCCTCCTTTATTTGAAATGTATAATGATATTTTTAGATATGGTTGGTCGCCAGAAGAAAATAATGATGTATGAAAAGATATTGCAAGTGCAATAGCTCATGGAATGGATGGATTTAATACTTTTGCAGGAAGTGACATCAGTAAAGCAAATGGTTCAAATCAATCTTATTATATTGCTAGATGGACAATGAATGAGATTTATCTTCCAAGAATATATAGTCAATGTATGTGGATAAATGACAGTAATGGTAGTATTCCCTTCGGGTATTTCATTCAAGTGAACTTTACTACAAGTCCTTGTATTATAAATACAAGTGCCACACATTATCAAATAGATGATGGAGAAATACTTGAAGTTTCTGGAAATCTCTTAAATATTTCTGGTGTAGAACCTGAAACATTACATTGGGTTAAATTCTGGAATAGTACATTCCAAGTAACGAATAAAACAGGAATACGATTCTTATTGGGGTTTCCAGAAGGAGATAACTTCACACTCAACACCGCAAGTATGGATTGGTATCCGTATGAACCTATTGATAATAACTGGGCTAATTTTACATATGATGGTAATTATATGATTAGAAATAAAGATTCTGGACAAGCATTAGCTTATAATGGTAATTTCAACTATAAATATATTGGAGAAGATGATTTACTTAATTTGTCTGTTGAGTTCTCAATTCTTCCTTCAGAAGAATATATAGCTACACAAACACCATCAGATAATTCAAATTTATCATCACAAAATTATATAATATTAGAAACTAATATATCAAATTATGATAGTATTTGGATAGATAATATGACATATTATATTAATGATACAAATATAGCAACAGTTTCTGTAAATGAATCTTATAACTATACTATTTCTGATTATGGAATCTGGGATTGGCAGACAGAAATTTGTGCATTTGGATATTGTAATAATGAAAGTTTAATAAGTTTTTTTAGACAAAGTTATGAACCTACATATACGATTACACAATGGTCTCCTGCCAATGAAAGTAATTATACAAGACAGAATTATGTCATATTTGGTGCAAATGTATCTGGTATTGATGGAATTGATTATATGTTATATCATCTTAATGGAACTATCATAGCAAATGTAAGTACAAATGAGACATTTAACTACACATTAGTAGATTATGGTATATTTAATTGGACAGTTGAGACTTGTGTTAATTGGTATTGTATAGATACAGGATATGGAAT
>JBDRQV010000039.1:0-2393 GCA_043826105.1 Nanobdellota archaeon
CCCGTCGCTCCAAGAGCGGCAGCGCTGTATCCTCTTTTCTTTTGAAATGATGGCATTATAGGCAATGGACCACTATAGGATGATTGAGTAAAATTCATAGTAGAGCCCATTCCAGCAATATCAGATCTTTCATATTCAAACTGTTCGCCAATAGCCGTCATTTGCATTTGTAAATTACTTGGCTCTGTTCCTGTTCCGACCTGTCCAGCAGTATAAAGACTAGACATTACACCAAACCCACCACCACCAATAGCAGCAGCAGGCAGTAATACTTTTCTAGCTATTGCACCCTTATGTTTCCAAGCAGCCTCTGCGCTTAATTCAATTCCCTTACCAACTAATCCCGCAGCCTCTCTTCCTATTGCTAAACCTGTTCCTGTCATAGTCCCAATAGCAGCACCTGCAATCTTTAATCCACCAGCATTAGTATCAACGAGCTTATTAAAATAACTAGTAATATGTGGCGCTGCACCAGCTATTTCTTTTTTATTCATAGTAGCTATCATGTGTTGATAACCATGTTTCGCTGCTCCAGCATATCCGCTATAATATCTTGCAATAGGTCTTATTGCTGCACCAGCTGCAGCTCCAACCATAGCAGTTCCGGCTATAGCTGCGCCACCCGCAGCCGCGCCAGAACCCGCGCCAACAATTGCTGGAGCACCAGCTATTGCAGCACCGCGAACCACATTTCGTCCCATCCTCGACACTCTATCTATACCAGGGAATGCAGTATCTACAGCACTTTGAATAGAAGCGATAAGAGGATCTTTAGCATCTCTTTGTGGAAGCTTTTCACTTAAAGTTTTTGTACCAGCTTTCTCAGCTCCTCTAAGACCAGCCAGTACCTTTCCACCTCTAAACAATCCTCCACCTAAGAAACCGGCCATCGCCGCACCAGCCCCAACACCTAATAAACCATTATCAGTGGCAGCACTGACCCCTAAACCTGTTCCTATAATAGCGCCACCTTTTAGAAATGGAACAATTTTAGAAGCACCTAATCCAATATTGCCTAATAATCCTGTTATCATTTAATCATCTCCCTCTTGTAACGTGGCCTTTAGCACCATACTTTGCATTAAAGAAAGCATTATAAGAAGCCATATTCTGTTGAGTAGCCATAGCCTTCTTTGTTAACTCTGATTTTACCTTTCTATTGGCCTGGATCATTATTAATGATCTTACATTATGATCTACAATAGGGCGCATAGGGCTTTGAGATTGAATCTTAATTTCTATTTTAGGCCATCTATCATATCCCTTATTATTATAGTATGTTAATGTTTCTGAGTAATCAGGTGACAGATGAGGCTCTACAAATCCTCCAAAATCAACAGAGGCACTCATAGTAGCATCAATACCTTTCCATCCAGAGCCAAAACCTGTCCCCCAGTTTCTAGTTGCAGCAGAATAACCCTGTTCGCTTAAACCAGCTATATCTTGTGGAACTATATTTGAAAATTGATTGGCGTTTCTAGACATATAGCTAGGATCTGGTTGTTGCATAATATCAAACTTATGTTTTAGTTTTGACTTCCATTTTTCTTTTACAGATTTATATACCTTTTGTGTTCTAGCGTCATACGCTTGTAATTCTTTAAGTATCCTACGTCCTTCGCCAACAGATTGTTTTTTGTAAGATAGATCTTTTCTTGCAATCTTCAACTCCTTAAGACGAAAATCTATATCTTTATAAGGATTTGGATTTTCTTTTAGATAATTTAATTCTTTTTTTGCATTACGAAATATTTTTTTGTAATATAAAAGATCTTCTTCATCAACTTTCAATTCTTCTTTAGCATCTTTAATTAAATAATCAGCTTCTGTTTTTCGCATCTTTTTCGCACGTTTAAAAAAAGAATTCCCTAGCATTTTTGCTAATATTGCTTCGTCTCCTATAACCGCACGCGATATATGACTAGTGCTTTCTTTATATGGTTCTAAAATACCAGCCGAAGGCATAAGCTTATCATTGATCTCTGTATCACTCGCAATAGAAGCAAAATTTTTATCTTTAAATTCGTTTCTTAAATCTTCTAAATAATTTTTTGAAAACTTAGTTTTGAGTTTCTGCCTGCCAAAACGTATTTCTGATAACTCATGTATAGCAAACAAAGCATCCTTCTTTTTCTTTATCCTTCTAGGTATTTTTATTCCAACATCTTTAAACATTTCAGCTTCTGCTTTTTTATTAGCTATGAATATTCTATTTATAGACGACAACGCACCCATAAAGTCCACGTTCCTTTCTACATCAATACCTTTAGCTTGTGTAAACGAACTAAAATATTTATTAACTTGTTTTACATTTACTTTCTTAGCAGCAAGATTAATAATATCAGATCCTGAGCCCTTTATCATAGTCTTGATCATCTTCTTTGGTACTATAT
>JBDRQV010000040.1:0-3446 GCA_043826105.1 Nanobdellota archaeon
ATCTGTCTATGTTTGATGGATTTTATGGTGCAGAAGACACTTTTAGGTTAGTAAAAGATTTTGTCAGGGATGTTTGGTCTATAAGATTAACTATGGCTGAAAAGAGGGCTGTTGAGCGTAGAACAGCACATGTCAAGGTGGCAGATGATACAGATAATATAAGGGATATGCATAAGGATTTTTTTACGATCCCATCTAGACTTAAGGCTTTTTATAAAGGTTTTATCATAGCTCATGAAGGAGGTGTTAAATATTCATCATGGAAGACCAATAGGAAAGATCTTGAAAGAGTTTGGGCTCAAAGCATACTGCTTCTTTCTTCGATCAGGGATGAAGTAAATAATGATATCCAATATCTGGTCAAAGAAGGTTTTGTAGACAGCAGTATAGATAGAGGTTATACATGTAATCTTGATGACTACTTTCAAAGTGGAGGATTATTGAGAAGAACAGGGCCTGATAAAGGGTCTGGAGGCACATTAAATAGATACATCAGAATCGTTAGGGGTGATGAGGTTGCTAAAAGATCTGTTGAAGATTATTCTGGCCAGTTTATGGATTCAATTGTCATGTCTGCTTTGGCAAATATGATGTTAAAAGGGATTACGGATAATGAAGATTTGGTTCCGCCAAGGATATCTGGTCTTGCTCTGAAAGAGATAAATAAGATAGGATTGGATGGTTTTAATTATTAAAAATGGATATGACTATATTGGTACAAGGAGAACAAAAGATAGTATATGATCTAGGTGATAGAGTGAGATCTGTTGCCAGGCCGGGCCATCCGATAAATGGATATAATTGTGTAGCTCTACAGATATCTCATAGATTATTTCCGGAAAATTTTCCATTAGTTCATGAATGGGCGGCTGGTGAACATCCAGATGGTTTTATGATTGTACAGAGAATACCTACAACTCCTGAATATGAAGCCAGAGTTAGGTGCCATTATCATTCATGGGCTTATGGTAAAGATTATGAATCTGGTATAGATTATAGGCTGGGTAAGAAACATGAAGCATGGATTAAACAAGAATCTGTCCAAATTGTTGCAGATGATATCTTAAGGGCAGGTATACGTATAGCTGTCAATCCTGTTAACGTAATACAAAATGCAGGGACAGGACATCCTGTTTTTCTTGAATTTGGTGTGGATGATATGTATCAAGAATTACCTCCTTTTGTTAGTGCAGCAGTAGAAAAATATATTCATGATAATGAGGGTCATAATAAAGATGAGTTGCTTGAGATGCTTAAGAGGTATGTTTTACTCAGAAAAGAAGAGTACCATCCGATACCAACAGCTGATATACTTATGTTTATAGATTGATGTTCATGAAAAGTATCATACTATCTTATTATTATAATATGGTCTAAAACCTTAAAAATAAGGGAACGTCTTAGTTAAATGCAGAATTAAAAATGGATATGACTAACGAAGAAATTCAAAATATGATACAAGTATCTCGTAATGATACTAGAAGTATTGATGATTATAGCACCTTACTAGGTGCGGATCAATTTTTAGGCACCAATATCCTTGATTTTCTGGTACATTCTGTCTTAAAGAATCAGGCTCCTGTGCATGTTTTAGATCCTATGTGCGGTACTGCTTATGCATGGGTAACTTTTTTTGAAAGATTGGAGAGGAGATATTCAGAAGATGCAACTCTTGTTGAGACTTTTCCTAATTATTTGGATTTTGAGGAGATGTTTAAAATAACTGCAGTAGATATAAGAAGTATTGAGTCAATTAGGAGGGGGTTATCTGTTAGAAGAGATATGTTGGGAAAAAATACGGGTAATCTACCTGCTGCCTTAAAAGGATTAGACCTTTTTTCTAATAAGATAGGGTTTCATAAAGCTGATATATCTGAATATATTCCTGATCGATCTTATGATGCTATCTTTTCTGTAGCTGGTTTGCTATATGTCCAGGATATATTCAGAACAGTTGAAAGGCTCTTTAGTTCAGCATTAGCAGATAATGGTGTTTTACTTATGTCTGGTTTTGACCCACATTATATCATTGAGCAGATTTCTGGGGACAGGCGTTTTATGGATATGGATAATTTTTCTTCTGATACTACTTTCAGAGGTAATATTGTTAATTATGGTATGTTTTATAATTTGTCTGATAAAGAATGTATGCATGTTCTTTTTATCCAAAAGAGAACATCTGAACTTGATTTTGGTTTTCAACTGATAGAATCAAAAATGCACCCACTTTTAGGGCATTATTATCGGGTGTATAAACATGTTTAATTGTTAATGTTCATCCTTCTTATCTTCGGAACATGATTAAGGAGCTTGTTTCCTGCAATCTTTCCACATCCTAAGAAATCTTCTTTGTTTTTTATCATGACAAAATCTTTTAATTTTCCATCATATCCAATATCATAGCCTTTCAACCAATCTTTTGCATCATCATCATCTAATCCTAATATATTTTTATCAGAGTGTTTGCCAACTATCTGGCTTCCTTCAATACTTAATCTTACCTGGCCGTTATCCTTCAATTCGCCTAGATAAAGTCCATAAGAATTAACTCTTAATCTTGATAGATCGATCCTTTCAATATCTCTGTTGACAATATATATCTTATTTTTTTCGCTCAACAGAAATGCATAATCCAATTTTTCTTTAAATCCATATTGTTCTTCAAGGCTTTGAAGTATCTTTTGGATCTCTTTCTTATTTAATATCTTTAGCTGCGACATTTAGACTCCCCAAACTGAGTTGTTCTTTCTCTTAATCTTGGCAACTTCTTTTATGATCTCTGTCTCTTCTTTAGTCAAATATTGTTTAAATTCCTTGAATTTCCTAAAATCATGTTCAGAGATAGCTGAGTATAATATCTCTCCTTCATTGATCTGTCTTCCGACTGTAACACCTCCCATCGAGACAGCAACCTGCTGGTTTCTTTCAGCTTTATCAACATTTTCCTGGTCTTTTTGTATCGCTTTGACTTCTGTGATCTCTTTTCCATCTTCTTTCATCAAAGGAGTCCCAACCTTTATAGTTCCATCCAATACATCTACTCCACAGATTGCAGGATTGCTTTGCCTAAATACATAGCCCTTCATAATCTGTACCTTACAAGGTTTGACCAACATATCCATCTCGCCAGCTTCTAATGATCTTCTTTTATCATCCTGCCATCTCTCAAAGTTTTCTATCAATTTATAGATAACTTCATCAGTTATTATCTTGACATTGCCTGTTTTTTCCACTGTTGATTTTACATTAAATCCAAGAATAACGGTCAATAAAGGGTTTTTTTCAAAGTTCGCTTCAGCATCAGAAATATCCTTCTTGATTATATTGCCTATAGTAGCTTTTTTGATATCTATCTCTTTTTCTTTTAACAGTTTTATCAATGCTTCTAAACTTCCCAAGGTGTCTGCTTTTATCACTATGCCTTCTTTATCAGTATGAATAACAAC
>JBDRQV010000041.1:0-15549 GCA_043826105.1 Nanobdellota archaeon
CTTTGTCTAATTCTTTGATAAATTCCTTTTTTCCCTTATTTATTATTACTTTTGCCATTTCTTATCAGAAATGAGAGTTATTTTTAAATATTATGGAAAGGAAAACGAAGATTTTAAAAATACAAAGCAGACTACATGGATTTATGGGCCTGTAGCCTAGCCTGGATAAGGCGACAGCCTTCTAAGCTGAGAGTGATAATGAATTTACACTCGCTTAATAGATCCGGGGTTCAAATCCTCGCAGGCCCATTTTTTGATTTTTATCTATTGCATAATGGTAACATTTATAAACAGATTATTGTTTTTCTTACTTGGGGGAAGATGGAATCACCAACATTATACTATACATTATCAACATTAAAAAATCTAGCTGGATATAGAGATAATACTATCATGTTTTCTTCTGGAGATCAACAATTGGTAGTATATGATAGTCTTGAAAAAGTATTGGGTGAATTCTCAAAGGATAATAGGGATATGCCTATTGTAATGAAGTTTGAAATGCCTACTGGTACTCCTATGCCTACTCAGCTTGGATTGGATTTCTTGACACAGGTTGGATTAAAAGAAGGAACTAGTCAAGATAGTGTTAATGATGTTTTGAAAGAGGCTGATGAAATATTCTTAGATAGAATAAGCTTTGTTCATACAGATAATATTCAAACAGATTATGCTGTTAAGTTAGAATATATGAGAATGTTGTTAGATTATAGAGTAAAGATGGAGAGATATATGAAAAGTGGAGCAGAAGCTTTAGAAGGAGATCATATTGATAAAGAGATAGTTATGTTGATGGGTCCTGAATATGAACATGTATTTGGTGAGAATCATGATATGGTGGGGGGAGCTTATGGATTTACACTTGCAGAGAATATGTTCATTCATGAAACTAGGGGCGTATTTAATAAGTTAGGATCATATATGGGAAAAGCTATGTTAGGTCATGGAGAGGGTGCTGGAGGTTTATCTGCTGGAGATATAGAAGAAGGCGGTAGGTTTTTAGGCTTATTTACTGGGTTAACAGAAATGTTGGCAAGTGATAGGCCTATTAGAATGGGATTCGAGGTTCCAAGGGGTGGAGAATCAGAAGATTTAGTTAGGGCCCTTACGGGCGGTGATTTAACAGAAGGAACACATACTCTAGAAATTAAGAGTCCTGCCCAACTACTAGGTATATTAATGAAATTAACAGGAAAATGAGTAAAATAGCATATTTTTTGACAGGAATAGCAAAAGCTGCTAGATATGGCCCTAATGATACTATATTTGATTATGATAGTTTGGGGAGTAGAATGGCTGCTATTGGAGCTATTGGTGGTTCTTCTGATAAACTAGTTGGAAAATTAGAGCTTCCTGATGAACATGGATTAGGAAGCCAAACAAGTATCGATCATTTGGTCCAAGTTGGATATATGCCTGGTGCTAGTGATGATATTATTATGCCTTTGAAGATGAGATTAAGAGGAAATGGTCTAAAAAGAGTTAGTGTTGTTTCATGGGAAGATATGCCAGAAGATGATGGAAATAAACCATATTTGGTGAAACAGATTATTAGGGCTGGAGAAGAGATTGTTACTTATCTTGAAGATAATCAAAAAAATATCGCTAATCTTTTTGAAAGGGGTTCTGATAGGCAGGAAGCTTATGACTTAATGAATAGAGCTGCTAAATACTTAAATGATTTTGACCTAGCAAGAAAAAGTCATGGACTGACAAAAGAGCAAAGTTTGCGTTTGTTTTATGGTGAGATGAAGATAATGGCTTATTCTGGATTGGTGTATGGTATGGATGCTGCTAGATTAATGGCTATGGCTGAAAATGCTACTTTACCAGAATCTAGATCAACTTTTAGAGAGGAAGGTATAAGATTAGCTGAAAAATCTATGTTAATAAAAGAACAATTAAAGGCTAGGCATATGGAAATGTTAATTGGAGATGGTGCTGGTTCAGATAATATTGCTGTGGTGAGATTAGGAAGTGATGAATTTAGAATGATGGAAAACGGAGCCGGCCTTAGAGAGATTATAGAAATGCAGGGTGTATCAAGTGAAGGTTATGATGGACCTGATAGACCAGGTATAGGAAATCTGTTAGAATTATCTGGAAGAGGCGGTGGTTTACCTGAGGGTTTGGGTTTAGGGGGATTGGGTGGACCAAGAGGAATGGATAATGAGATGTTTGCTGCAATGATGCAAGTTCCTGAATTGAGAGCTATGGCTGATGATATTATTGATAAACTGGTGCCTGAACCAAGAATGAGGCAAATGTTTAAGGAAATGCTTAGTAATCCTGAGTTATTAGGATTACTTGATGAGTAATTTATTTAAATGCTAAATGATTTATTGTTTATAGGGGGGGATGTAAAAATGGCAAAAAGTAAAGAAGGGCAGGATAGAACAAAAATACAGAGAAGGTTAAAAAATTATGATGCAATAATTCAGAAGGTCAGTGGTGGAAATATTGTTGATATGGATGTGCTTAGGCAAACAGAATCTGGATTAGATGCGATAATTGAAAATCAAAGTATACCTTCAGATTTACGTGATAGAGCTTCAGAAATGAAGACAGAATATGGAGGATATAAAGCTCAGAAAAATAGGACTGATAGAGCAACTGCAAGAAGGCCTGCTCCGGCTCCTAAACCCATATCAAGACCGGTTGAAACTAAATCTGAAATGGGTGGTGGTGGATATAGTGGTAAAGGTGCTAATCAAACAACATATAATGTAGGAGATGTTGTTAAGGTTACATTAGAAAAAGCACGTAGTGGAAATGATCTTACTTCTGGTCTTCCTGGTAGGAAAAGAATATTTGTAAGATATGGTAGTGGAGTTCAAACGGGTTATACTGGAGATGTCAAAATAACACGTCAAATTAATGATAATGTCTATGAAGGTGTTCCTGTTGTTGAAAAAGCTGATCTTGCAGGATTTGTTGTTGAGAAGAAAAGAGGAAAAGAACCTGCTGCAAAGCCAGTTTATGAAAAACCTGCTGAAGATTTGGATGGTAGAGTTGAAGTTCCTACTGGTAGTGGAGCTGAAGTTCATGTTGACAAACCAACAACTGGATATACCTTAAGTATTGGAGGAATTGGTGCTAGGCAAGACGAAAAAGCTGTTGTTTATGTTCCTGAAGATGCTTTAGATATGCAAGCAGATAGGGGTATTGAGTATGTTATAAGAAATGGACAAACTACAAGTAAACAAGGCGAGAGTGTATTAAGAGATATGAAAGCACACCTAGATAGTGGTAGACCACTTATGCAGATTGATGGTGATGTGGTTGATCCAAACCTTACATTAAAAGAATATATGGACATGTATAGTAGTGATGCATTAGCAGTTGGCGTCGGTATAAAAGCTAAAGAGGCTGCTGCTGTGGAAGTTTTAGATCCTACAGATCCTGGACCAAAAGGTGGATCTTCTAAACCACCATATCAGAGGGGAAGTGGTAGTAGTAGAAAACATTCAGATGTTGGGGTTGGTTCAAGAAGAGCTGGAGCAGCTTTAGAAATGACTGTTATGGCTCAAGCTCCAATATATATGCCTAAATAAAATTTCTGTAAATGATATCCTATAAAAGAGGTTGATCAAAATTAGAGGAAAGAATGAAACAGAGCTGGTTAATGGAGAATTTAGGACCTTATGTAATATTTGGAGATCTATTATATCCTGCCCATTCTTCAGCTAGATATAATTATATTGCAAGAGCTACTATTTCTGGAAATGAATCAAGAATTGGTCTTTTAGATCCTATCCCCCTAAAAGATATTGAAGAAAATGATATATTTTCTAAACAAGAAGAGTGTGGTGATTATTTAGATGCTCTGCTGCTGGGAAATGATAAAGATCCTGTAAGATTTAAAGATAGGATTGATACTGTTGAATTTGTCATTCAAACTATCCAATTTCTAAAGCCAGGGTTAGAATTGTCAATTGATATGATTGCTGAGGATATATTAAAAGGAAAAGAAGTTAGTGGTGTTGATGAAACAAGATTGAGGGGAATCTTAGAAAAACGAGAGGAGGAAATAGAATTAACTGGTGTTACTGTACATCCAGAAGCAGCTATAAGAAATATGGCTTTTCCTGGTCAATTATTTCCGCCTAGAGATAGTTCTTTACTTCTTCAAGCATTAAATTATAATGCTGTTTATGTTAATGATGGTTGGGTTCATGTATTAAGAACTGCTCCTAAAGAGGGTTCTGATAGGATACATATCAATGGAATGGACTTTTTTTGGAGCAGAAGATTTGAGAATGGGTGGGTTGAAGAAGATTATATCAGATTGATACAAAAAAGATTAAGAAAGGGATTGAAACAAAGAGTGGGTGAGGTTTTAAAGGTCTATAGTGAAATATCAGGGGATAAAAAGAAATATGCTCAAATAGCAGAGTTAGATTCTTTTCAATTTCAAGATGTTAAAGTAAGATGGATGGGTGGAAAGGCTTATATAACCTTAGAAAGGGGTCCTTTTGCTCGTCAAGATTATGAATTTTCAAATAAATGGCATAAGAGGGATGGTTTTGAGATTGGTGGTGCTTTTTATTATTCAAATGGCAACATGTATTTCTCAGTAACACCAGTAGTGGTTGCTGATTATAAGGATGTTGCATTTTATACTAATCCATTAGGAATGTTTAGGACTTTGTGTTCTAGAGATAAGAGTCAATGGAATAAATTTCCGAAAACTCCTGAAGGAGCTGCTGGTTATATTAGACAAGCTTTAGACATTTATTATAATGGTTTTTCTCCAGAAAGTGTTAGAGAACATGTTGGCGGTTTTGGTGATGGCATGACGTATAGAAAAATATGTCCACTAGAGAATGCTTTAACTGCTAATAGTTTAAAAGAAGTAAGAGCTCAGGAAGTTGAGCCTGTTGGGGTGCATATTCCTTTAAAATGAGAAAACCAAGATTTTTGAATGCAGAAGAGGAATTTAGATTAAGTAGTAGACCTCCTGCGCCTGAACCTAATTTAGAAGAGTTAATACCTTTTGATAGTGTCCAGATAAGTGAGGGATGTATGGATCTTGCTGAAGGTATTGGACCTATAGCTGAGGAAGTTATTGGTGTGGCCCATGAATTCTATTCAGAAGGGTTTACAAGAAGAGGAGAAAGACCGATACTTGATCTTTATCTTCCGATGCAAGATCTGACAAGTCCTACTTATTTTGAACCTACCCCTCAGATGATTCTTGAATTTGAGAATTATAGGGGAAGTTTGGGGGATGATTGGATAACTATTGCATCTATACATGGTCATGGAAGAGCTCAAGTTATTGGACAAGAAAGAGTTACTTTTAGTTTGCCTGATGTAGAAAGGCATATGAGAAATTTTTTAGAAGGATCATCAACGCCGACAAGGAGAATAGTTGAGCAATTAGGTGATCTAAGTTTGATGTTTAATAATTTTGAAACAGAGAAAAAAGGTGGTGATCTAGTTGTTTCAGATGGTTTTGTTTATCATCCTGTTTTACAGATGATGGGATTACCAAAAGAAGAACAAGATATGGTGTTGAAGAATTTAGGAATAGATCCTGCTGCTTTTGGCGATAAAACAACTTTAGATGTAATAGCTGCTCATCTAGAACATGCTGCTACATTGGCTCAAAAAAAAGGAGATTATGCTTTAAGTGCTAAACAATGGAAGGTCTTAAGATATAATTATTTTGTTGTATTTGATAATGATAGGGATTATCATGCAGAGATCGGTATTTTAGTAGAAGACACTGGTTCTGGAAGGAGAAGATTAGCCAGAAAACAAGTCGAACTTGAAAGAGTTGTAGTTAAGAATGATGTTAAGTATAGTGATAAATGGTTAAGAGAAAGGATAAAAATAGTTTATGCTGCGCAGATTGCACAATTAGAAAGGCAAAAAAATGTTACTGTTGGAGCTAATGGGTTTAATGGATTTCCTGCTAGTCAATACGAATCAGGTGGAATTGTATGTGATGTTAAATTTAATAAGGTTCCGTTTGATGGAAAAATCACCCATAAAGAAGTTGCACATCAATTTTATTATTCTGTCTTAAAATATTTAAGTTTGGGAAGATATGAAGATCATAATTATTCTCAGATGTTATCTGATCTATTTAATCAATATGTTACAATAGAAAATAGTGTTGTTCCATTTACAACTCGGTTTAATAGTGTTGCTTCTTTGGGAAGAGATGTGCGGCTTGTTTTTTTGAATCAAGAATTTGATCATTCAAAAACAAGAATAGTTGAGGGCATTGTTGAAGGACTAAATCAAAGCAGAAATAAAGGTCAAGAATTACAGTTTATGATTGATTTTGCATATGCTCCTACAGTTCAAGCACAAAATGGAGTTATAGAAAAATATATCCCTTTATTTAGAAAACAAAATCCATTGAAATAGTTACCATGACAGACGAAACATCAAGATATGATAGATTGGTATTGGGTTGGGGACCTGAAAGCCAGGAAAAAGTAAGTAAGAGTATTGTTACTGTTGTTACAGATGGTTATCTTGGAAAATACAGTGCTTCTTATTTAGCTAGTGCTGGATTTGGCAATATAAGGATTGTAAGTGGCGAAAGATTAAGGAAAGGTGAGAGATTTTTATGGGGAATTGAGCTAAATGATGAAGGTCAAGCAAAATCTTATTCTCAAGCTTTAATGAAATTAAATCCTCAAATTAGGGCTGTTGGTATTGGTGGAAATCTAGATAATGATTTTGCTATGGGGCAGATAAAAAGATCTGATGTGATTGTGGATGTAACAAATAGCCCTAGATCAAAGGCTTGGTCTTTATCAGCTGCTGATAAATATGGAGTCCCTGCTGTTTCTGCTTCTTGTAGTAGGAGAAAGGCTAAATTGATGGTATTTGATCCTAGAAAACAAGGGTTAGAGGAAAATGTTAAAAAGGAATTTATGATGGGAGATTTTAGCAGAGTCAAACAAGATGAACTAACTGCTCTGGGTTGGGCAGGAGTTGTAGATGAAGAAGTTAAGAAATTTATTTTAGGTGAGGATAAACTTTTAGATAGAATATTAGAATATGAATTTTCATATAGGCCTGCTGCAAGAAAGTTTAGACAGTATAAAGCATTAGTTATTGGTGCTGGTTCTGCTGGAAATAAGGCTATACCTGCTTTGGCTAAGATGGGTTTTGGTCGGATAGATGTTGTAGATATGGATAAGATTGAAACAAGTAACTATCCTAGAACAGAGTATTTTGTTGATAGAGATGGAGACTTAAAAGTAGAAGTAATTATGGAACAGATGAGAAAGATATATCCTAGAACTAAATTCAGAGCTTTATTTGGTGAGTTTAATTCTGAGTTTGAATCTGGTGTTAGATATGATGTTGTTCTTGATCTGGTAGATAATGATTATTCAAGAGGTGAGGTCTATAAATATGCTATGGAACATGGATCAGTGCATCTATCTGTAGGGATAGGATTTAGTGGATATAATACTGCTTTGGCTATCCCTGGGAAAACAGCTTGTATGGAACATTGTTATCCTGGATTTATGGAACAGGCAGCTGCTGACCTGGAGATGATAAGATATGGTTGTGAAAGAAATATTCCATCTAATAGCTGGATGCAAGGTGGAACTTTATTTGGGGTATTGCATATCCCTACTGCTTTTTTTCCTGAATCTGGAGATATTTTGAACGGCAGCCTGTATTATGATGCAAACATGGGTAGTAGGATAGCTGAGTTAAAGGTCAAAAAAGTATGTAGTTGTTGGGGTGGTAAGGATTAGCCCAGTGTATGGACGACATTTTGACCCTGTAATGAAGATAGCTTCAATCTTGGAAGGAGTTGAACAGAGAGATGTTTCTAATATAGAGGCTCCACATAACCTGCTTGTTGCAGGTAGGTACCTTGGAGGAAGTGTAGATCAAGAAAGATTTATTGATTCTTTGGCTGCCGAACCACAAACAGATATAGTAACTAAGTTAATGTTAGCAAATTTAGGTTATCAGATTGGATCTAGATTGCCTGCAATGAAATATATGCCTGAAGTTATTGTTGAAGCTACAGCTGGAGGGTTTTTACAATCAAGATTACATGATGCTATTGGAGAAGCATTTTTTGGTATTGGTGTTGCTGAGGAAAGTAGAGAAATGAAATATTTTGCTGGGAAAAATGAAGATCCATTTTATAAACATCTGGGAGTTAATCTTGATGTGAAATTAGTTGCAGATGATATAGGTCTAATGATACATGGTGCAGAACATAGATTAAAGCATGCTGCTGATTTTAGAGATGTTGTATATCTTGTCGGATGTTGTCTCTATAGAGACTATGTAGACAGTGGATGGATCAGAGAAGATATGGATAGAATAATAAAAGGAAATGACCATACTCCTAAACAACTTTTTTCTATGATTGCTATGAGATATTGTCAGAATTCTATTAGTCAACTTAATGAAATAAATGCTACAAGACTTTTAGCAGGTAGCAAGAGAAAACGAGATGTGATGAAAGAAGTTAAGGTGGTTCTTGACCTAAGCTGTAATCTGAATTATGATGATTTTCCTGAATTAGCTTTTGCTATAGATCAAAGAATACAGGAAGCGATGAACAGAGTGATGATATCTGAAGATGGATTGCACTTAGACCTAAAACAAAGACTTATTGAGTTTATGAAAGCTGGAAAGAGAAAAGAAAGTATAGATATGATGAATAAGATTGGAATGACAGAAGAGATGGACTTTATAAATCACAGCTCCCATGTTGCCCATATCGATTATAGGGGCGTTCCCAGAGAGAGAAGTGTTAGGCAATATTTACAATTTTTAGAAGAACTTCCTGAAAGAATTTTAAAGGCTCCTAAATTTGACCCAAGAGATAATGATTTTAGAAAAGATGATGCTGTTGTTGTTTATCAAGCTGGTAAAATAATCAATTATGAATATCATTATGGGAGCTTTTGTCCTGCACTATTTCCATTGGGAACAACGTGTACTGTTGTTGATGTAGAAGGAATGACTGTTTCTGTCAAACGTCAGGGAGATGAAAAAGTATATCGGTTTCATGCTGAAGAGATAGCAAAAATAGTACCTGTTGAGATTTTTGACTCGAGAGATGTTGAATTAGTAAGGGAGGATATTGAGCATATAATCAAGACAGAACAATTAAAACATAGATTTGTGTTTGAACCTGGTAGTTATAAAGACGATATCAGATCTTGCATATATCATCTGTTAGAAACAGGAATGACAATCAGAGAAATCCAACAGGTTATCGGATTAGATGATCTTGGAATAACAGAGTTTGATCATGGAGATGATCTAAGAGAGTGGCTTCCTGAAGCAGGTGAGAAACCATTTAGGCCTGCTGAGAGAAAAGAAGGGTTGGAAAGAGTTGTCCAGATATTTACAGAGCATCCTGGATTGTTTGAATTTTCAAGACTAGAACAGAGTGAAAGAGAAGGCAGCTTAGCATATTTATTGATGCCTGATTCAAATATCAATATGGCTAAGGCATTTTCAGATAAAGAGTATATGTTAGAGAGATTTACTCTTGCTTTTTATTCTGTTTATTTTTCAAATGATGAGATTGGTGCCCATATAGAGTATGAAAAAAGAGACATATTAGAAATGATGTCAGAATGTTCTAGAAATATTTATCATAATCTTATTGGTTCGAAGTGGGCAGGCAGCAATCCAAGAGCTATGACAGGTAGGAATGATTCAAGAATATTGGAATTGGCAGGCGATCCTGTTATGGGCTTATTGAAAAGTATTATGGAAGGTCCTTCAGAGCAACGTAGGATTACTGGAAATGATGTTGAAGTAGAGGAAGTAGAATTCTTTCCTGGATCTCTTTTAGAATATAAATTATTTCAGGGGTTGAAAGCGGGTGTCGATACACAAGGTGCTGCAGAATTATATATGCAGAAGATAGCTGGTTTTGAAGGATTGGTTGATGAAGCTAGATCTACTACTGATCTAAGATATATATTGGGAATCTCTATATATGGTAATACTATGGGTGAAAAAGATATTCTGGTTAAATTAAAACAAGGGAGAACTTATGGAGAACTGTTTTTAGAAACAATATTGATGTTTATTGATAAAGCTATTGCAAGAACTAGCTAAATATATTAGACCATTTGTAGAATACTTGTTCTGCGTCTTTGTTTCTTATAGTATAGTCTACATCATTTCTTAGAACTTTTGTTTCAGGATATAACCTATCATTCCACCAATAACCATAGGAGATTATCCCATCTATCTTAGTATCCTGAGTGTATAGTGCTCTGAACATCCCTTCATAAGCTAATGCTTGAGCTTTTTGATTTGGAGTTTTATCAAATATTTCTGTTATGGGTATCCATCCTGTTTTAACTCCATTATCGACAGAGGTGATTATAGTTAAAAGATATGTTTCTTTGTTTACATTATTCCATTCAGGCCTGTTAAAATATATGTTAAATGCTTTTTCAATCTCATCAACGTCATCATTTACATTTTTGAATATGTCTTGGATAATTGGATCTGAATGTGCATTAAAAGTAACCACATTAAAATCAATAAAATCCCAGTTCATCATTTTGATCTCTTTTAATTGTCCGATTATCCCTATTTTTCCGTTGAAATATTTTCTTACTTCTTTTGCGACTTCTTCATATTTTACTTTTTGATAATCAAACTCTAACCTATAGTTAAATCCTGCGTCTCCGGGGTTGATTATCATATATTTTGCTCCTGCTTTTTCTGCTTTTTTTGCGCTGTCTGTCATAACTTGTGTCCATCTTTCAAACATCAAATCCCAATCTTCCTTATTGTAATCATTAAAGATATCTTGACTAGTATATCCTCCTGATTTTTCTGTTGCTTGTTTATATTGCTCTGCGATTATTTTTTCTGTTTTTGTATCTTCTACTACTTGAAGATAGCCTTCTACTTCATCAACATTATCATTAATATTTGTAAATACCATAAATTTGCTTATTCCATTTTGTTTTGTTAAACTTCCAATTTCATTTAGATAATCTTCACTTATAGTACCAATTCCGGCTCCACCATTTTCAGTTGTGGAAATTAAAGTGCCTCCTTTCCCTAATGTAACTGAATCTGTTATTAAATATAGTTCTGCATTAATTGTCCCTAAACGTTTAATTGTCTGTCTATAAAGATTTCTCGTGTCTTCACCTAAGTCAAGAAATAGATGCATATTCCCCCATACATCATAAGTACCTATACCAAAATCTAATTGTTTAGATGTTGGTTGAAATGATTCTGTAATGTAGGGCAGTTCTTTATATTCAAATGGAACTTCTTTAACACACCAAGGCGGAGAAGGCCATGGTCCTTGAGGGGGACATAACTTAAAAGCAAACATAGAGATAATCATCAAGAAGAAAGCTGCTATGACTAATAGTATTATTGTTATTGGTTTTTTCATAAAATAATCTTGGGTAATAGTTATATAAAAAACTTTCTTTATTTTTATTTAGCCTAGATTAGATAACTTTTTATATTAAAGTGTTGAATATAGTTATATGCGCAGATTAATCTTGATTGTGATGGTAATTTTATTATTGGCTTGTGTTAACGCTGCCCCTGTTGAATTAAAGGGATTTGTAAATGATTATGCCGATATAATCTCCCCTGATTATGAAACACAGATTGGTGCTGTTGTTAAAGAGATATATGATTCAAAGACTGCAGAGTTTACAATAGTTACTATCAAAAGTCTGGATGGGAAGGATATAGAGAGCTATTCATTAGAGATTGCGCAGGATAAGCTAGGAGATAAAGAAAAGAATAATGGATTATTATTGCTTGTTTCTCTTGATGACCGAAAATATAGGTTTGAAGTGGGAAGAGGACTAGAACCTATATTCAATGATGCCAGGATAGGCAGGATTGCAAGAGACTATATTGTTGAAAACTTTAAGAATAATGATTATGGCAAAGGTATTTTAGAAGCAAGTTATGCTGTGAAGAGTGTTTTGTTAGGTAATGTTGAAGATGACTATTATGTTGATGATGGGACAATAGTTGGGAGTGAATCACTATCTACTCCGTTTATCGTGCTATCAATATTATTTTTTATCTTTGTTATAGGCATCGCTATCCTTAGATGGGTCTTAATATTTAAGGCAGGTAAACGACTTTTAGATCCGAAAGTTAAGGATAAATATTTTGATGCTGCTTTAATGGCTGGTCTGCTTTTTGGAGGAAGAGGAAGAGGCGGTTTAGGCGGAGGAGGATTTGGAGGTGGAGGTTTTGGTGGATTCGGCGGCGGTGGATTTGGAGGCGGCGGAGCGTCAGGAGGTTGGTAAGATGGAAGCAAAATTAAAATGTCCAAGATGTAAGGTATATATGCAAAAATTAAAAAAGAAGGATGTAATAATAGATGTCTGCGGCAAATGCGGCGGAATGTGGCTTGATGCAGGCGAAATGGAAAAGTTAGCTGAAATGGCAAGAGGTGAGCAAATTGACAAAAAATAAAAAATTGAGTCCTATGGCAATTACCGGGATAGTTATAGCTGCCATATTACTTATTAGTATCATGTGGGTTGTTGGAAGCTATAATGGATTAGTAAATTCTGATGAAACAACAAATGAAAAATGGGCAAATGTACAAACAGCATATCAAAGAAGAGCTGATCTGATACCTAACCTAGTTGAAACTGTAAAAGCATATTCAGATTATGAGGGCGGGGTATTGACAGATATCACCAATGCAAGAGCTTCTATCGGAAAGGCAGGAACACCTGCTGAATTACAGGCAGCCGGCAATGAACTAAATTCTGCTTTGTCTCGTCTGTTAGTAGTTGTTGAGAATTACCCTAACTTAAAAGCAAATGAAAATTATCTCTCTTTACAAGATGAGCTTGCTGGAACAGAAAACAGAGTAAAAGTTGAAAGAGATATATATAATAAGGCTGTTAAGGATTATAATGTACGAGTTAGGAGATTTCCTACAAATATGATCGCCAACATGTTTGGATTTGAGAATAAGAACATGTTTGAAGCTGAAGAAGGAACAGAAGCAGCACCGCAGGTAAGCTTTGATTAAAGAATCTGGTTTTGTGAACTATCGGTCATCTTTTGGGTGCAATTCTTTTTTAATTCCCAGTACACCCAGCAGTTTTTACCGAACTGTTCCCATTTTATACAATCTTCACAACAGTCTGGAATTGAAGTGTTTGTCATAAAGAAAATAAAGATAGGCTAGTATAAAAATGTTATGGTAAGAATTTCTCTGTAGCTTTTATCTTATCTGGCAGGTATTTGTCTATAACATAATTCAATCCCCATTTTGCCAATGCCTGCTGTTCTGCCCTTACTTTCATCCCTACCATCTTAACTATTGCTTTCTGCCATTCTTTATGGTGCTGTACAAATGGGTCATTTTTCATAGCATCCTTGGCTCTTTTTATATCTACATCTTTAAGGGGATGTGTTGGCAGATCATAATCCTCTATATCCTGTGGAGTTACACCTAAAAATTTTGCCTGCGGAACACAGAAGTATTGATTGATATGTGCTGCATTTCCTGAACCTACCTTTAAGGTCCTGTATATATTGAAATAACCGTAAGGATCTCCGTCTGTGAATACATAAACTGGAAGCTTCTTCGAGTCTGCCAGTCTCCTTATGAATCTTCTACACGCTCTGGTTGGGACGCCTCCCATCGATACTAATATACAATTTGCCTTTTTCCAGTATTTATGCTTAACCAACCTCTGGAACATACCTGCAGTTTCAATAGCAAGTATAAATTTTGCATCTGTCTCAAACTTAAGATGCTCGACTGATATAGGGATCGAATATGCACCTGAACCGAATTTGGTACAATCGATCTTAAGCTCTTTCTTTGTTTCTGGATCATGATCCATTACAATCAATTGACCAGCTATCTCTCCTCCCTTTTCTTCTGGGATGAATCCCATCTGTTCCCTATTTACCATCAGCATCGCTTCAACATCGTCCATCACAGTGTCTGATTCTGGCTGTTCATTGAATTTTGCTTCGCCCCAGTTTTTTGAGATATAATAAGCTTCTCTCTTTGATGCTATATCATCTTGCTTGATCAATTCTTTAGAAAGAGACATCATCCTTAATGTCTGAGCAAATGTCTTAACTGTCCCTGCTGTCAATGTCCTTCCTTTCTTTTTTCCTAATAATTCAAAATATCCTTCTTTAGGATCATATTTAACATTTGTCAATGACCTTAAAGGCATATCCATGTCTGGCTGCTTCTTTTTCAGTATCTTGTTGTAAACACCTTCAGATAGGTTTTTTATCTCTTCTAAAACAGATTTCATCTTTGCCATTTTACTGGTTCACCTCTTCAAGTGTCTCCTGCTCTTCTTTTTTAGTCTCCATATCATCTGTTTCTTCTTCATCTTCTTGGGTACCTATCTTAGCAAGCTCTTCATCATAATCTGGATTATCAATCTCGATCTTCTCTAATTTGCCACGTTTTTTCTCTAGAATCTCTTTTAACAGCTCTTTCACTTTTTCTTCTTCTTTTTGGCTATATCCTACAAGATCTTTCAATGCTTCTGCAACATGTGGAATGTATGTCTCTATGTAACTTCTTTTTGCACCTTCCATCTGGATCCTTTTTTTCTTATGGATAAACATACCTAATTTTCTTCCACAATCCTGTAATGCAAGTTTTATCTCTTTTATGATCTCAGGATAGTGTGCTATCGCTTCTTTGCTCTCTGAAGTGAATGGAACCCATACGGAACCTATGTGGACAGTTATAGCTAATGGCCCTATAGGTAATGATCCTTTACTCTGGCTCAACCCATAATTACGCCATGCTGTATTCATGACTGATTTGGTTATGGCGCATGCACCTTGCTGATATAATAATGGGACCCTATTAGCGTATCGATAAACTTTTGCAGCATCATCTCCTGTAAGTTCGCCACCATATGCCAGACCGACTTCTACTATGAATGGATTTCCCCTATATACAGAGGCTGGCCTTGTAGTTGCACAATAGAATTCTGCGTTGATCTCTTTTCTCAATCCTTTTTCCAGAAGATCTTCGCCTATCGGACTGATACAATCTGTAGGCGGTGCAATGATCTTTGTCTTGTTTATGCCTTCATGCAGTTTTTCTGTCATCTCTCTGCTCATACTGCTTGGTTTTGTATTTGTCAACAAAGCAGCATTTTCGCAGATCTGTTTTGCTGTGCCTGCACCTACTCTTGAAAATTCCTGAGTTAAGAATGCCTGTAAAGTACGGGCATCTGTAATCTTTAACATTGACATCAAAATACCTAATTCAACCCCATATGGGTGAGGTTTTATCTCTTCTGTCTGCCTCGGAAGCTGATCTGTCGCCCTTGGAAAGATTATTTGTTCTGCTTTTGGATTAGTATATATTATCTGAACATGTGGATTTACAATTGCTGTCTGTTTTAGATATTGATCTATAGACTGAGATCCGCCAAGATATGATCCTTCAAGATCCAGTTCTATCTTTGTACCGTGGTCTTTTGCCCATTCTACTTCTTCTTCTTTTAGAATCTCTGGTGCATTTTTTTGGGTGTTTATCTTTAATTCATAATAATGAGCTGGATTTTTTGCACT
>JBDRQV010000042.1:0-5968 GCA_043826105.1 Nanobdellota archaeon
GACAGTTAGCCATGAAATCATAGAAGAAGTTTTTGACGAAGAGCTCAATAAGACAGTAAACAAGACCACAACGATCACAACACCAAAGATCGAATTGAATCATACAGGTTTAGTTGAAAACATAGGCCTTTCAGTTACTGAAGCCCCAAAAACCAACATCAAGAAAGGCTTGGATCTGCAGGGAGGTACAAGGATTCTTTTACAGCCGCAGGAAAAGATATCACAATATGATATGGACATCTTGTTGGACAATATGAAAGAAAGGTTGAATGTTTATGGTTTGTCAGATCTTGTGTTAAGAGAATCTAAAGATCTTTCAGGTAATCAGTATATTGTAGTTGAGATTGCAGGGGCAACAGAAGAGGAAGTTAAGGATCTATTGGCCAAACAAGGCAAATTCGAAGCTAAAGTTGGCAATGTTACAGCTTTCAGAGGCGGAGATGACATTCCTTATGTATGCAGATCAGCTGATTGCGCAGGTATAGATCCCATGGGCGGTTGTGGAAGATCAGGAGATCAATGGTTATGCAGGTTTAGGTTCTCTATCAGCCTAAGCACATCAGCTGCAGAGAATCAGGCAGAAGCTACAAAAGATCTGCAGGTTATAACCGAAGATAAGCAGCAATATCTCAGCCAGAAATTACTTCTCTACTTAGATGATAAGCTAGTTGATGAACTGAACATAGGAGCAGATCTAAAGGGCAAGGCCGTAACAGATATACAGATTTCTGGATCAGGAGTAGGTTTAAATGAACAAGAAGCAGCTTTAACCGCATTGAACAACATGAAAAGGCTGCAGACAATACTCATAACAGGTTCTTTACCAGTCAAATTAAATATAGTGAAGATAGACACAATATCTCCTTCTTTAGGCGATGAATTTGTAAAGAATGCATTATTTGTTGCACTATTGGCAATACTTGTTGTAGCAGTTGTTATATTCATAAGGTACCGGGAGATTAAAGTCGTTATCCCGATACTTCTAACTTTATCTTCGGAGATTGTTATACTATTAGGTTTTGCAGCATTAGTAAGGTGGAATTTAGATTTAGCGGCAGTAGCAGGTATGATTATTGCTGTAGGTACAGGATTAGATCATCTGATTGTTATTACAGATGAAACCCTGAGCAAAGAAGCTACTCAAATATTTGATTGGAAAAAGCGTATCCAAAATGCTTTTTTTATCATAATGGGCAGCTTCCTTACAACAACAGCAGCAATGGCATGGTTATGGATCGCAGGAGCAGGATTACTGAAAGGATTTGCATTTACTACTATCTCTGGCTTATGTATCGGCGTATTTATCGCAAGGCCGGCATATGCAGCTATAATCGAAATCTTATTAAAGGACTAGAATTCTTTTAATTTCTATGAAAAAGATAATAATCTCACTAGGGGGTTCTTTAATCTATCCTAAACAACTTGATCTTAAATTTTTATCAGATCTTAAAGATATACTCTACAAGGAGGATTATCGATTTGTATTATATTGCGGTGGTGGGCATTTAGCAAGAAAACTCCAGAAATATGCATCATTTTTCAGGCTTTCAAAAACTATGTTAGACTGGATAGGGATATATGCTACAAGAAGAAATGCATCCACTGTTAAGACAATATTGAAAGATAACATGCATAAAAAGATTATAACAGACCCAACTCAGAGAATAGAGTTTAATGAAAAAATACTCATAGCTGCAGGATGGAAACCCGGTTGGAGTACTGATTATGATTCCGTCTTATTGGCAAAAAACCTTGGAGCAGATACTGTAATAAACATGAGCAATACAGATTATGTTTATGACAAAGATCCAAAAAAGTTTAAAGATGCAAAACCTATTGAACATATCGCATGGAAAGATTTTAGAAAAATAGTCGGCGATGAATGGCAGCCAGGCTTGAATATGCCTTTTGATCCTATAGCTTCAAAAGAAGCAGAAAAATCTAAAATAAAAGTCATGCTGATAGGCAATGACTTAGATAATCTAAAAGATCTGCTGCACAATAAAAAATTCAAAGGTACAATTATCAGTTGATTATTTCTTTTTCTTTCCAGAGACTTTCTTTTTTGCTTTACTTACAGCCTTTTTTACAGCTTTCTTCACTTTGGGTTTTATCTTTTTTAACTGATTATTCACTTCTTTTTCGACATAACTCTGTATTTGGCCCGCTTTTTTATTAGCTTCTCTCAACATACTCTTTACTAGCTTTTCAGATTCATTCTTGCTTATCTTACTCTTCTTAACAACTCTGTTTAATACCTTTTCAGCTGTTTTTGTCGTTAAAGATACAGCACCAACACCCAACATAAATCCTTTTTTAATTATATTTTTCATTTTTTCACCTCATTTTTCTTCTGTCTCTAATTTTTTCTCACTCAATATTGATCCAAATAACACTAGTCCAAGTAATGCTGCAATCCCAAAGGCTATAAAAGATACAGCAGAAATTTCAAATATCTTTGCCATATCTACATTTACAGTCAAAGCACCAGCAACGATCAAAGCAGCTATGACCATACCATATGCCAGCCTATTGCTGGATCTGTCGATCTCTAAAGATAATTTTTTGATGCCTGTATCTTGTATATCTACTTTTACTTCTCCTCTTTGTATAGTTCTCAATGCTTTAGTGGTTTCTTTAGGCAGATCAGTCGCAAATTTCCTGAATTTTATCAGGCTCCTCATAAAATCTTTTGGCATATCTATGATATTAAACTCCTTTTTTATTAATGTTTCTATAAATGGCATTGTTTCATCGATTAATTTGAAATCAGGTATATACTCTAAAGCTATACCCTCTACCTCAATCAATGTTTTTCCAAATAATACAAAATCAAGGGGCATTTTAACTTCATGCAGCAAAGCAATATCCAAAACCTCTTCTAATACACTGCAAAGTCTGACATCTTTTAGTGAATTTTTATGGAGCGGCGTTATGACCTTCCTTATATCTTTCTTGAATAATTCAATATTGGTCCTGGTTTCGTCAACCAGTCCCATATCTAAAAAAGTATCTGCGATAGAATCTACATCTTCTTCAACAACACCCATCAATAGTTCGATAGATTTTTCTTTCAGATAATCATCAAACTGTCCGACGATTCCAAAATCAACCAAGGCTATCTTGTTTCCTTTAAGCACAAATATATTTCCTGGGTGAGGGTCAGCATGAAAAAAACCATGGATAAATACCTGGGTTAATATGGCATCAAAGCCGTTCTTCATAACTTGTCTAATATTAAATCCTTTCTTCCCTTTGACTTTGTATAGGTCATGGAGCTCTATTCCATCTATAAACTCAAGTGTCAATACTCTTTTATTGGTATACTTATCATAGACTTTAGGGATCTTGACATTATTATCTGTTTTAAAATTCTTATAGAATCGTTTTGCATTCTGCGATTCTATTCTGAAATCCAGTTCATTGTCAGTCCATTTTTTAAATTCCTCTACTATCATTACAGGTTTATACTTCTTTATCTTAGGCGAATGTTTTTCTAAAAGCCCAGCTATGAATGACATTATCTCTATGTCTGTATCCATTATCTGTTCTACATTAGGCCTTTGTACCTTTACTGCAACAACCTCGCCGCTTTTTAATATAGCTTTATGGACCTGAGCCACAGAAGCAGAAGCTATCGGCTCTTTATCAAATGATTTGAACAACTTATTTATCGGTCTGCCTAATTCTTTCTCGATTATCTGTTTTGCACCATCATAAGAAAAAGCAGGCACTCTGTCTTGTAATTTACCTAGTTCTTGAGCATATCCTTTAGGGACCAAATCATGCCTGAGGCTTAGTATCTGTCCGAATTTTATGAAAGTAGGGCCAAGTTTCTCAAGAATCAGCCTTAACCTTACTTCTCCAGGCAGCTTCTCTTTTGCATTATTATTTTTGAACTTAGAGAAGGATTTCACCTTTATTTTTTCAACTAAATACCCAAATCCTCCCTGCAGGAGCACATCTATGATCTGGGTGAATCTTCTTATATCTCTAACCTTTTTATTGGGCATAATCCATCAAAAACGTACTTGTTTATATATATTTTCAAAAACTTTTAAAAATTAAATTTTTTTAAACGGATTGGAAAAACCCCAAGTTTTTCAAAAACTTTTTATATTAACCCATTTAAACCGATTCTATAATGAAGGATATCTTTGAGATAAGAATACATGGAAGGGGGGGGCAAGGAGCTAAAACCGCTTCACATTTTATAGCAGAAGCAGCTTTAGATGAAGGTAAATATATCCAGGCTTTTCCAGAATATGGTCCAGAAAGGGCAGGAGCGCCAATTAAAGCTTACACAAGGATATCAGACAAGCCAATTGTACAATACGCTCCAGTTGTGCATCCTGATCTTGTCATGGTTATCGATCCAACATTATTAGATACTATCGATGTGACAGAAGGCCTGACAGAACAGGGCATATTGATCGTCAACACACCTAAAAGTTCAGAAGATATAAAACAGAAGACAAAATTTAAAGGAAAGACCTACACTATAGATGCTACGAAGATATCGATAGATACAGTAGGAAAGAATCTGCCAAATACGCCTATGTTAGGGGCATTTGTAAAGATAACACAAAAAATTCCTTTAGAAGCAGTCAAAAACTCGATAAAAGACAAATTCCTAAAAAAGATAGGCGAAGAAAAAACAAATGCCACAATTAAAGGGGTAGAATTAGCATACGAGCAATTAAAATGAAGCTAAAAACAAATAAAGAGATACCTATTGGCGGTTTGATTGATGAGCCAGGGTCTTCAAAAAAATTCAAGACAGGAGATTGGCGCAGTTTCAGGCCTGTATGGGATGAAAAAAAATGTATCAATTGTATGATGTGTGTAACATGGTGTCCTGATGATTCAATCCCTACCGAAGGCAAGGGGAATGATATAAAAAGAAAAGAGACAGATTTTGATTATTGCAAGGGTTGCGGAATATGCGCAAATATCTGTCCAGTAAAATGCATAAAGATGGAAGAGGAATCCAAATTCAAGAAGTAAGATGGGAAAGATAAAAGCTTACACAGGAGCAGAAGCAGCTGCAGAAGCCATGCGGCAGATCAATCCAGATGTCGTTCCAGCTTATCCTATAACTCCTCAGACAGACATTGCCCAAAACTTTGCAGGCTTTGTCGCAAACGGAGTTGTTGATACCGAGATGATCCGTGTAGAATCAGAACACTCTGCAATGTCATGTGCAGTTGGCGCTTCAGCAGCAGGCGCAAGAGTCATGACTGCAACATCTTCAGCAGGTCTTGCATTGATGTATGAGATTGTAGGTGTTGCATCAGGTTTAAGATTACCTATAGTCATGGAGATTGTAAATAGGGCATTATCAGCCCCCATAAATATACACTGCGATCATTCAGATTCGATGGGAACAAGGGATTTAGGCTGGATCCAGATATACTCAGAAAATGCTCAGGAGGTCTATGAAAACACTCTTTTAGCTATGAGATTAGCTGAAAAAGTTCTTCTTCCGGTGATGGTCTGTCAGGATGGTTTTATAACATCCCACGGTGTTGAAAATATTGAACTGTTTGATGATAAAGAAGTCAAGCTATTTATCGGTCAACATAAATATCCTTATGGTTTATTAAATCTAAAAAAGCCAGTTACCCACGGCCCATTGCAATTACAGGATTATTATTTTGAGACAAGATCCCAGCAGATTCCTGCGATGGAAGAAGCTAAGAAGGAATACCTCAAGATAGGCAAAGAGCTATCTAAGATAACCAACAGAAAATATCCTTATTTTGATGAATATCATCTTAAAGATGCAGAGGCTGCAATTGTTGTTTTAAATTCAACAGCAGGCTCATCAAGAGAAGCGATAGATAATTTAAGAAAACAGGGTAAAAAAGTTGGTTTATTGAAGCCAAGATTATTTAGGCCTTTTATGTATAAAGAGATTGGAGAAGCATTAAAACACGTTAAAAAGATAGTTGTATTAGACCGTTCA
>JBDRQV010000043.1:0-9181 GCA_043826105.1 Nanobdellota archaeon
ATCATTGTTAGATTATATTAAAATATGATTATGCCCAAAATAGGAGGAAAATAAAATGGTAAATATATTACATGATAAAGATGCTGATGAATCAGCATTAGAAGGAAAGACAGTAGCTGTTATCGGCTATGGTAACCAGGGAAGTGCACAAGCTCAGATGATGAAGCTCTCAGGAGTTAATGTCATAATCGGAGAGACAGAAGTTCTTGGAGACAAGCCAAACCCATCATGGGTAAGGGCAAAAGACGACGGCTTTGAAGTTATGACAATTACAGAAGCAGCAGAAAAAGCAGATGTTATCCACATTTTGCTGCCAGATGAATTTCAGGGTCCAGTCTATAAAGAGCAGATTGCTCAGCATATGAAAGAAGGCAAAGTACTTTCATGCAGCCACGGATTTAATATAGTCTACAAGCAGATTGTTCCACCAGAGACTGTTGATGTAATAATGGTCGCTCCAAAAGCACCAGCAACAGAAGAGCTAAAAGCTTACAAAGCAGGATTTGGAGTTCCAGGCCTTGTTGCAGTCGGAAAAGACGCTTCAGGAAAAGCAAGAGACATCGCTTTAGCGATGGCAAAAGCTATGCGCTTTACAAGAGCAGGCGTTTTAGAATGCACATTTGAACAAGAGACATATGAAGATCTGTTCGGAGAACAAAATGTTCTATGCGGAGGAACAGTAGATCTGATCAAATACGGCTTTGAAGTATTGGTTGAAGCTGGTTATCCTCCAGAGATGGCATACTTTGAATGTCTGCACGAACTGAAATTGATTGTTGACCTTATCTATGAAGGGGGCATCCAAAAGATGAACGCAGTTATATCAAATACTGCAGAATGGGGAGAATACTACAATGGTCCGAAGATAATCGGTCCAGAAGTAAAAGAAAAGATGAAAGAATCCCTGAAAAAGATCGAAGATGGAACATTTGCCAGAGAATGGCTTGAAGAATCCAAAAAAGGAAGGCCAAACCTTCTAAGAAAAAGAGAAGAGCTTGGAAAACACCAGATAGAGATTGTCGGCAAGAAGATAAGGGAAATGTTCGAGAAGAAATAATTAATTTCTTTTTCTTTCTTATTTTAATTAAATTTTTATATAACCTAATCCTAAACCAATCAAAATGCCAAACCTATCATTCCTAAAACACAAGCCGACAAAGATAGTCTGCGTCGGATTAAACTATCACTGTCATGCTAAAGAGCTGGACATGGCAACACCCAGACACCCCATAATATTCTTAAAACCTTTAACAGCATTAATAGGTCCAAATGACAATATCCTTTACCCAAAGATGTCTAAAAGAGTTGACTATGAAGCAGAATTAGCAGTAATAATAAAGAAGAAAGCCAAGAACATAAAAGAATCGCAAGCAAAAAGATACATCGAAGGTTACACATGCCTAAACGACATCACAGCCAGAGACCTGCAAAAGCTAGACGGCCAGTGGACAAGAGCAAAGAGTTTCGATACATTCTGTGCAGTAGGTCCAGTAATCACTAAAGATATAAACCCAAATAACGTTAAGATCCAATCGCTCTTAAATGGAAAAGTAAAGCAAGACTCAAACACATCTGAATTTATCTTCAAGGTAGAACAGATTGTCAGCTTCATCTCACAAGTCATGACCCTAAACCCTGGAGACATAATAGCGACAGGAACTCCAAAAGGCATCGGACCGATGAAAAAAGGAGACACAATAGAAGTTAAGATTAAAGGTATTGGAACTCTAACAAATTTTCTCAGATAGAGAACAGATCAGTAGGCTTAAATCTGGAAGAAACACAGATATTCAGATTCTTTAGGTCCTTTCTATGTTTCAAGACTTCCTGAAAAGTTTTTAAGGCCATCTCTTCAGTATTGTTGTTCTCAGACAGATGGCTCAATACAATATGTCTCAACTTAGGAGAACAATGTTCTAACACAAGCAAAGAAGCATCATAATTCGAAAGATGCCCGACATCAGAAGATATCCTTTTTTTTAGATAATAAGGATAACGGCCGTTCTGCAGCATATCTACATCATGATTTGATTCTAAGAAAACAAGATTAGAATCCTTGATATGTTCAACAACATTCTTGCAGCCGATTCCAATATCTGTCATCACACTCACTTTTTTGCCATCATTGACGACAGAATAGCTGACTGGATCAGCAGCATCATGATTCTTGGAAAAAGGGATTATCTTGCTGCCGTTAAACCGAAGAACTTCATCTTTAGAGATAAAATTGACTAAACTTTCATCTGAGATCATCAGATCAGCATTTTCAAAACATTTTTTGGTTACATAAACCGGGATAGAATACCTGCGGGCCAAAACATCAACACCGCGGACATGATCGATATGTTCATGTGTTATGAATATTCCGTTCAGGTCAGAAACATCCCTGTTGATAAGGTTCATCCTGTCAACGATCTGTTTGCAGCTGATTCCAGCATCGATAAGGAAAGATTTGGAATTAGCCTCAACAAAAAAAGAATTTCCTGAAGATCCAGATGCTAAAGCTGCTGCATGCATAGGATAACACTAAAACTGCCCATTTATATTATTTTGTATTCTTAACTAACCATTAATGTCGTATAATTTTATACGACATATATTTAAATAAATACTTCATTACCTTTATTATATAAGGAAATTTAACAACAATGGCGCAAATGGAATGTATCATTCCAAGCTTTCGAAGAAAGCGTTTTGCCTGCCATTATTGTTGTTAAATTTTCAATCTACTAAAAATAATTAAATCAATTTTGGAGGAAATTAAAAATGAGATCAGATATGATAAAAAAAGACATAACAACTTTACCACATAGGGCACTATTGATGTCATCAGGCGTAAAGAAAGAAGACCTTCAGTCAGATAAGCCTTTCATAGGGATAGCAAATTCTTATAACAACATCATTCCGGGCCACATACATCTAAATATATTAAAAGAAGAAGTTAAGCGTGGGATAATAGATGCAGGAGGAATTCCATTTGAATGGGGTGTTCCAGGTGTTTGCGATGGAATAGCAATGCACGTAGAGATGCGGCTATCATTGCCAAGCAGAGAACATATCGCTGACAACATTGAAATAATGACCCTCTCACATTCTATGGATGGGTGGGTTGGAGTAACAAATTGCGATAAGATAACTCCGGGCATGCTTATGGCAGCAGGAAGATTAAACATCCCAGCAATCATGCTAACAGGCGGACCTATGAAAGCAAACGTGATAGATGGAAAAAAACATCACCCAATAGAAGGATTTGGGATAGTTGGCCAGGTTATGGGCGGAAATCTTTCAGAAGAAGAAGCAAATAAGATGCTTCCCTGCTTAGTTTGCGGTGCAGGATCCTGTGTTGGTTTATACACAGCAAACACCATGGCTACTGTAACTGAAGTTCTAGGCATGTCATTGACAAAATGTGCCACAACTCTAGCTTTAGATCCAAAGAAAAAACAGCAGGCATACGAAACAGGAAAAAGAATAGTCGAACTAGTTAAAAAAGATCTGAAGCCAAGAGACATCATGACTAAAGAAGCGTTTGAAAACGCAATCAGAGTAGATATGGCTATGGGAGGCTCTACAAATACAGTTCTTCACATACCAGCAATTGCAAAAGAAGCAGATGTTAACATAGATGTAGAAGATTTTGACACAATCTCAAGAGAAACACCTAACCTATGCAAGATAATACCTGCAGGAATACATGAGATGGCAGACATAGATAAAGCAGGTGGAGTTCCAGCAGTATTGAACAGATTAAAAGATCAGATTAAAGACTCAAAGACAGTAAACCTGATCTCAATCAAAGAGATTGCAGAAAATGGAAAAGCAACAGATGACAACATAATAAGGACAAAAGAAAATGCTTACATGAAAGAAGGTGGGATAGCAGTCTTAAAAGGAAATATTGCACACACCTCGATAATAAAGCAGACAGCAGTCCAGGAAGACATGATGAAGCATGAAGGTCCAGCTAAAGTTTACAATACAGAGGATGCTCTGTTAGAAGCAATAAAAAGCAAAGAGATCAAAGAAGGAGATGTTATTGTCTTACCTTTCCAAGGCCCATGCGGTGCACCAGGTATGCCAGAGATGTTAACACCGACAGATGCAATAAAAGGAGCAGGCTACAAAAAAGTTGCCCTGATAACAGACGGCAGATTCTCTGGCGGAACTAGCGGACCATGCATAGGCCATGTTGAGATGGAAGCATACAACCAAGGACCGATAGCAGCGATAAGGGATGGAGATATCATACAGATAGACATCCATAAGAGATCATTAAATGTAAAACTGACTGACAAAGAGATAGAAGAACGTTTAAAAAACATCAAAGTTCCAGATAGAAAGATGACTCCATTATTGGAATCATACAGGAACAAATTTGAAGGATTGAACTGTTACGGCAAATGATTTCGATACTAAACGTAGTTTTTCCAGTATTTCTTATTTTAGCAGTCTCTTATATGATTGGAAAGACAAAGCGTATCAGCTTAGACCCACTGATAGACATAAGTATCTACTTAGCTGTACCAGCTCTAGTATTTACTTCAATCTTAAAAGAAGAGTTCATAATGAAAGATTTCTCGATGCTCTTCTTTTCAGCAATATTTGTCGTAGTTCTCTCAGGTCTGATCCTTTTTCTGATCTTTAGATTTTCAAAAAAAGACCACAGTGGATTATATCTTCCGATAATGTTCGCAAACACAGGCAACATAGGTTTCCCTATCTGTTTATATGCATTTGGCCAGGCAGGCCTTACTCAGGCAGTGCTTTTCAACACTACAATGTCTCTCTTAGTATTCAGCTTAGGTGTATACATCGCTGCAAAAAAGATGAGCCTAAAAGAAGTGTTCAAACTACCTTTGGTCTATTCAGCAATATTAGGCATATTATTTGCAATATATCACATAACCATACCTGAGATGATATTCAGGCCATTAGACTTAGTTGGACAGGCAGCAATCCCCTTACAACTGATAATATTGGGGATAAGCCTTAGCAATGTAAGATTAAAATCTATAAAACCGGCAATATTTGGCACCATAGCAAGATTCACATTAGGTTTTGCATTATCTTTATTATTTATATCATTATTCAATGTACAGGGCCTTACAAAAAACATCATCATCTTAGAATCAATAATGCCTTCAGCATTGTTCACGATAATATTATCTCATAAATATGATAAAGACCCAGACACAGCAGCATCAGTTGTGTTCATAACCACAGCATTATCAATAATAGTGATACCTTTAGTTCTTTTATTTTTGTCACAATAAGAACAAAACCTTTTTAAATGAAATTCTCTCACCATAATTAAAATGCAAGAAACCGAATTTATCTGGATGGATGGAAAACTGGTACCATGGAAAGACGCCAAGATTCATGTACTTACACACACATTACATTATGGATTAGGAGTATTTGAAGGTATACGATTCTACAAGACAGACAAAGGGCCAGCAGTTTTCAAGCTTCAGGATCATACAAGAAGGCTTTTCAATGGAGCAAAAAAAGCTATGATGGAAGTTCCTTTCACAGAAGACGAGATAAACTCAGCAATAATAGAGACCATAAAGAAGAACAATATAAGTTCAGGCTACATAAGGCCCCTCTTATATTATGGTTATGGCAAGATGGGTCTTGATCCGCACGGGGCTCCTGTTAATGTTTCTATAGCAGTATGGCCATGGGGATCTTATCTTGGAGATGAAGCTATTAAGGTAAAGATATCTAAATTCATAAGGCTTCATCCAGAATCAACACACGCTGAAGCAAAGATAAGCGGACATTATGTTAACTCAATATTTGCTTCTTGTGAAGCAAAAGAGCATGGCTATCAGGAGTCATTGCTTTTGGATTATATGGGTAATGTATCAGAAGGTCCAGGTGAGAATCTTTTCATCGTAAAAGGCGGCAAGCTTCTTACTCCAAAAGTAGGCAATATATTGCAGGGAATAACAAGGAGAAGTATAATGGAGATCGCAATAGATCAAGGGATAGAGGTTGATGAAGTAGTCCTAAGGCCAAAAGATCTTTTTGAAGCAGATGAAGCTTTCTTCACAGGAACAGCTGCAGAGGTAACTGCAATAGCTTCGATCGATGACCATAAGATAGGACATGCTCCAGGCCCTATAACTACTAAGATAAAAGAAAAGTTCATGGACATAGTTCACGGAAAAGACGAAAAGTATAAACATTGGTTGACTTATGTTGACGAATAATCTTTTTTAATTTTTTTCAAAAAATATTTAAACTAAGACTTCTAAGATTAGATTGGTGATAAATTATGAAATTCGGAAATAAGGAGTTTAAAGAATATTGGAAGATTATCAAGATACCGACTTATATTTTAGTAGGATGGAGCATTGTTGGTTTTATATTAAGCATAATTGCATATGATCTATACAGTTCTGTATTTACAGGCGCATCAGGATGGGTATTGATGCTATCAGTGTTTGGTTTTATCGGGTGGTCAGCGATAAAAGACTACAAAAAAGACATTAATTTCTCAGCATGGTCAGGTGCCATATCAGGGGCCATATCTGGCATGGTCGGTGCAGTGATAGCTATCATAATGTTTTTTACTGTACCTGAAATTCTTTTAGCAGCTGCTTCACAAGCAAATATGGATACATCAACATTGCAGAGTATGATGCAGATAGGTGTATATATAGGATTAGTGACAGGACCATTGATATCAGGTCTGATAGGAAGTTTGATATCCGCAATATCAGCAGCCATAGCTAAGAAAATAAAGTAGGAATAATTTAATTGAAACATTAGTTTTTATCAATCTAAATTAATTTCCTTTCCATCAATTAACAGGGAGTTGATTATTGAATTTCCAAATTTATCTATTTTAACCATAACATCCAAATTTCTTCCACTTTGGCTTTCAATGGTCATACCCATTCCTTCCGGAACAAAATAACTTTCAATACCATATTCAATTGTTATCACACTATCTTGAATATTTCTTATAGTTCCTTTCATGAATAATCCATCAGAGGGTGTTTTTTCATAGATACCAATAGGATTCCCATAACCATCCTGATCATCTAATTTTATAAACACTCTTTGATTAATATTAAACTCTGTCGGATCAATATCTAATAATCTTAAATCTAATGTGCTTATTTCATAATTTAGGATTACATAATCTCCCCTAAAAAGATCCCTAGGATCAATGGGCTGTGTTTTCAGTAAGATTCCATCACCAGTTCGAAGGGTGAATTCCTTTATAACGATAAATCCCACAATAATAATCAGCCAAAATATACTGATTAATAGAACAATTTTTTTCTTATTCATTTATTTACCAAATTGAGTTTTTAATTGTCTCCTTTTTTTCTCAAGGGCAATTCCACCTAATACCAAGATTAATCCACCAACCATGAAGAATAATGATCTGGGAAGTAAGTCCCAAAAGAAGTCAAAATATCTTACAACTATTAAAGCAGCCAACCAGAACACTCCAATATTTACTAACTTTATATCTTCATTGTTATAGCCAACAAAAAGGAGCGTAAAAATTACTCCCAAGAATATTAAATTAAATATAACTACATAGATATTATTTGTTGCTGGAAAGAAGAAGAAAATCAAGGCCAAACCCACTATGCCTAGCCCAATAGAATTTTCTAGACTATTTGTTTTTTGCTTAGATATATTAAAAAATAAGTTAATGACTGCCATAATTATTGCTAATATTGAAAAAATCACAAATCCTATTGTCAATTGATTTGAAATCTCAAGATTCATGCCAAGTCTACCGATTTTACCGGAAAACAAATTGAACGTAAGTAAAAATAATGATATCATAGTAATCTTAATCCCTGCAATTCTATATATTCTAGCAATATCTTTTAATCTTTCTGAAGCATAATGTAATGCACCTGCTCCAAACACTAAGATTCCAGAAACAAGATACAAAACAGGGAGTACAAAGAAATCACCGATTCCCTGTCCGAAACTAATATTTCTAAAAACAAATAAACCAATCCATACATAAAAAAGTAAACATGATAATGCAGCAATCGGAACAGATAAGAAAGCATAAACTAATGGTAAAATGCATATCAACCATACTAATACTAACGTATGGTTATTAGCATTGATATTGTACATTTGGGCTATAAGAAAAATTGATGCTCCGAATAATAAGGCACCCAAAAAAAAGAGTGAAGCCCCAACTTTAGGCAAATTTTTATTTTGATATTTGAACAAATACCCCAAATAATAGGCACAGAATGTGCTGCCAACTAATATCAATACTTTGATTAGATTTGGGATCGCTCCCCAGTTGGAAGAAATAAACAAAATAGCTCCTATGCCTAATAGTATTGCCCCAATTGTAGAAATTGTGACTATCCATCTATTTGAGCTATATTCTTTATTATATCTAGAACTATCATCAAGCATCTTTTTTGCTTGGGTTGAGGTAATTGTTTTATCTTTTAACCATTGTTTAATTTGTTTCTCATCAACCATTTTACTTAAATTGGATTAACTTTTATTTAAATGTTTTTATTTAAAAATCAGTTGATCATTATAACAATAATCTGTAAATTACTATTTAAGATTGTAGTTCTTATAGTAATAATATCTTAAATAAGAAAATAAAGTAGGAAGACACATCAAAGGATGGATACCTGCTTCAACTGCCAGTTGATCTTGAACTTTCCTTGACTCCGCTACCCTCTGAGCATCAATATCAAAGCTTAAGGCTGCTTCATTCCTGATCTGACCTATTTCACTAAGTTACTAATCCCAAAGGACAGAGTTTCATTGTCCAGCTCAAGACTGACAATCAAAACAAACACCTCTCCTCTGATTTCAGCTCCGTCTGAAGCGTGTTTACGGTTACAAGAGAGCGCTAACCTCCCAGCCTAGTCTTCCCGACTATAAGAATAAAAACACAGTTTTAAATCTTTCTCTTTTTATCATATTTTAGTTTTAGGCACACCATTGTTGTTATAGGGATGATAGCGATAGCATTTGCATATATTATCGGCACATCTTTGATCACCACACCATAGATCAGCCATAATATAACACCCAATCCTATAGTTATAAACATAAGTAGAGATATATCATCTGTATTTTTTCTTTTCCATGTTTTGATGACTTGCGGAAAAGTAGAGAAGGTAGTCAAAGTAGCAGCTGCAAGCCCAAGATAGATTAC
>JBDRQV010000044.1:0-2119 GCA_043826105.1 Nanobdellota archaeon
ATGCTTTAAAGATGGTGTTATAGAGAATGCTGTGAATGGTATTGATAAAGTTAGGGAAATTTAATTTTTATTTTTTATTATGTTTTTTTAGATAATATTTAAAAATGAGATTGTATTCTAGGAGTATATGTTAGGTGGATGGAAAGAAGATTCGAGAGTAAGGTGGTCGTTTCTTGGTCAAAACAGCTTGCCTACTTATGACTCTTTAGAGTTGATAAAGAACATAGCTGAAGTATTGGATCATAGGCGTATACTAGTTATAGATCGTGATCCAATGAAGGGATGCGGACATTTTTCTATAACAGATATTGTTCAGAGAGGATCTGAACTGGTAGGTAATGCAGTTCTTGTAAAACAAGGATTTAAAAGGCAGAATACTTATCTTCGAGAGGTCAGTATATATCCACTTTATATGTCCAGATGGTATAATGGTTCAATCTACCATATTGTGACTGAAGCACAGGTTAAATCCGGGAAAGTTTATGCAGTTCAACAATAAACTTAATAAACAATTACTCTTTTTTCTTTATTTATGGCATTAATAGAACTTGACTTAAATAAATCAATAGAACAGAACGCTTCTGATTATTATGATAAAGCTAAAAAGCTTAAGAAAAAACAAGAAGGTGCAAAAGAAGCTTTAGCTGAAAGTTATGGTAAGTTGGAGAAGCTAGAGAAAGAGCAGCTGAAGGAAGAGAGAAAACAAGAGAAAAAGATCGAAATAAAAAAAGAGTGGTATGAGAAATTTAGATGGTTTTTCTCTTCAGAGGGTTTTTTAGTCATCGGTGGGAGAGATGCAACTTCTAATGAGATAGTTGTCAAAAAACATACAGATAAAGGTGATATTGTTTTCCATACAGATATGGTGGGCAGCCCATTTTTTGTCATTAAATCGGATAATAAAGAGATTACCGAGCAGACTATCAAGGAAGTTGCAGATGCGACTGTAACCTTTTCAAGGGCATGGAAATTAGGCATGCAGACAAGCTCAGTGTTTTATTGCAAGCCTGATCAGCTGACAAAAGAAGCTTTGCCCGGGGAATATGTTCCAAGGGGCGGGTTTGTGACAAAAGGGAAGCTCAATTATGTTGAAAATAAGATCAATTGTGCTATCGGCAATTATAATGGCAAGGCTATGGCAGGACCTATTTCTGCTGTTAAAAAGAATTGTGAGAACTATTTTGAGATCAAGCCAGGGAGGGATAAAGCAAGCGTGGTTGCTAAGAAGATCAATAAAAAGCTTGAACTAGAAGTTGATGATATTGTCAGAATTCTGCCTACTGGCGGATACGAGCTGAAAAAACCTTAATTTTTCACTATTCTATCAAAATAGAAAAGTTTATAACTGAACATAATTCAACTTTTTTTAATGACATCTAAATTTATCTGCAAGGCATGTGGACAATGCTGTAGTAACATAAGGGGTTTGATAGGAGAAAAAGATAAGCAATTTTTAAAGGAATTTGCTTATGGCAGGCTACCTCTTGTTGCTTTAAAGCCTGTTGAAGAGCTAACTTTTCCTTTATGGGATTGGGAAGCTAAAAGGTTTATTTCACAAGCAGAGGAAAAGGGTATTGACCATAAGATAATCCCTTCAAGAGTGATGTATGATTTAAACACAAATTCTACAATTGTTGTTACTTATGCTATTGATTCAGCGTCATGTACTTTTTTGAAAGATAATAAATGCCAAGTCTATGAGAATAGGGCATTTATCTGTAGGTTTTTTCCATTTCAGCATGGTCCATTCCTCAAGATGGATGAGAAGATCACAAAGGAGAGCATGTTTGGATCTTGCCCTTCTATAACCCAGATACTTCAGGAAGTAGATGAATCTTCTCAGGGCATCCTTGTTAAACAATTGTATGATTCTTTTGGAGATAATTTCTTGGCAGTTGTACAGGCAGACCTGGCAACAGAATGGATCAATTCTAAGATAATTTACATACTTCAAAACAGACAGATAAGGCCAGCTTTGAATTATCCTTATGATAAACTGCTAAAAAGAATAGAGACTTCACAGATGGTTGATCTCTCTGATTTTATGATAAAGAATGCAGTAGTGAGCAAAGGGGATATGGAAAAAGCCATATCGAGATTTGAGAATTTTGAAGATGCA
>JBDRQV010000045.1:0-6001 GCA_043826105.1 Nanobdellota archaeon
TACTCCATAATTTTCAAAAAATGTAGTATCATAAGGCTCAGCATTAGGTGCTACTAAAGGGGGTGGGAAATAACCCATATCACCTTCTGTCAAAGCAGCAAATTTAGTTGACACTCCCCCAAACTGCATCCTTACAAAACCTAAACCTAAAAAAAGAAGTATAGCTAAAATAGCTAAAACGACCACTATCCCTATTAATAACTTTGAAATTCCTTTCTTATTTTTTATCATAATTATCACCTAAACTATAAATCTGAGAAACTAATATTTAAATATTGTGAAAACTTTAATCTGAGTTAAAGTTATAATTCACAACTTTCTTACCTTTTTTAGAATCAGCTCTATTAAGAATTTCTTAGTCCTGGTTTTCTTATAATATCTATAAAATCTTGGTTTTGATGATATACGATTGATTAACCTTTTTTTTATTATCTCAATATCACATTTAGAAGGCTTCCAATCATTAATTAATTTCTTATCAAACTCATTAAGATTAATTGTAATATTTGTAACAAACCCTCTCTTCACCATTTCCTTCTTTATCAACTCATGCCTTTTCTTAAGATATTTTAACTTATTCTTAAAAAATAAAATATGTCCTTTTCCCAAAGTATATTTAGAAGGAATTTTATCCAAATTAGGATATTTTCTAACATAACCCAAAAGCATCAGTATTTCATCATACTCTGCAATAAGATGTTGATCTGCCAACCTATTTGGATTTATTAAATTTATTCTTACCATATTAGTTTAAAACAAATATTGCAAAATTAAGGATTGCTGCAAAACTAACCCATAAGATATAAGGTATTAACAAATAAGCTGATTTTTTATTTATCCGGTAAAAATATATTATTGTAACTAATATGAAAATCCATAAAAATAATATCTCAATAAATGCATAAAAAGGTTTTTGTAAACCAAAAAACAAAATAGACCATAACATATTCAAAAACAACTGAACTCCAAAAACAGTAAAAGCATTCTTATCAAATTTTTTAACCCATACAAGATACAAAGAGATCCCCATAAGGATATATAATAATGTCCAAACTGGTCCAAATATCCAATTAGGTGGATTAAAAGATGGTTTAACTAAATCAACATACCAATTAGAAACCGAACCAGCAGTAAATAAACCTCCGATAGCACTTGCCACAAAAGGCAATATTAAAGATATAGTCAATTTCCAGTTTTTATTCATCCTAAACATTAAATAACTATACCTATATTTAATACTTATCAAAAAAATTATATATGTATGGAAATGGAAAGAAAAATAAAAACAAGATAATTCACAACTTGACAAAATTCTCCAATATCTTCAGGCCGATCTCGCCGCTTCTTTCTGGATGGAACTGCATACCTATCACATTATCCTTAGCGATCGAACTGACAAATTCAACACCATAATCAGTAGTCGTAAGGATCATATCTTTATCAGAAGGATCGATGTAATAAGAATGTACAAAATAAAAATAAGAACCATCCTTAACACCATCTAAAACAGATTCCTTCTTCTTGATGTTTATCGAGTTCCACCCTATCTGAGGTATTTTCAAAGTTTTAGACTTAAACCGTCTGACCTTTCCCTTAAAGACAGACAAACCTTTCACACCAGCACTCTCTTCACTCTCTTCAAACAATACCTGCATGCCTAAACAGATACCTAAAAAAGGCTTACTATCAATAACTTTTTTTATAGCATCAATTAATTTACGTTCTTTCAAAGCATTCATGACATCGCCAAAAGATCCGACTCCTGGAAAAATAACCTTATCAGCAGCCATAATATCTGAAGCTTTATCAGTTATCTTACTTTTGACACCTAGCTTATCCAGTGCATTCTTGACACTAGCTAAATTTCCAGCTCCATAATCTATTATAGCTATCATATTAAAGATTATATCAATTATATCTTTCCTTTAGTACTAGGTATCTTATTAGGTGTCTTAGGTGATAAGGCTGTAGCCATATCTAATGATTTCCCAAAAGCCTTAAACACAGCCTCAGCCCTGTGGTGATCGCTTCTGCCATAAGGCAGCAATACATGCAATGTAACGCCTAAATTATTTGCAAATCCCTGGAAAAAATCCTCTATCAGCTCAGACATCAGGTCTCCAACTTTCTTATCCTTAAAAGATACATCATATTTAAGATAAGGCCTTCCAGATACATCTATCGCAAATATAGCTAAGCTTTCATCCATAGGCATTACAAAATATCCTGCCCTCATTATCCCTTTCTTAGTTCCAAGAGCTTTTTTAAAAGCCATGCCTAATGCTATACCTATATCTTCAACCAGGTGGTGTTGATCAACTTCTAGATCTCCTGAAGCCTTTATTGTAAGGTCAAATCCGCCAAACTTGGCAAACAGGTCAAGCATGTGGTTCAAAAAATTTATCGGCGTATCTATCTTATATTTTCCCTTGCCATCTATATTCAGATTAATATTTACATTAGTCTCATTGGTCTTTCTTTTGATAATTGCTTTTCTCATAATATCACCTACAAAGTTATTTAATTTTGGAGGTCCTAGAAATTTCAATTTCTATGACCTTTTTTATCTCATTTATATCATCAAGAACAAATCCAGTATCAGTATCACTTAATATCTTTTCAATATCAACATCAACTCCAGGCGGCCTTACCAATATAAAAGGTATTCCAGCATTAGCTGCCATCTTAGCATCATCAATTGTATCTCCGATATAAAAACCTTCTGTACAATCAAGACCTTTCAACGCTAACCTTATTGGCGAAGGATCAGGTTTTTGTTCAACAGTATCTTCCATCGCAACCAAAACATCAAAATAATCTGACATATCATTATTTCTCAGAGCAAACTCAGCCTCGGCCTTAGGCCTACCTGTTACAATACCCAGTTTAAACTTTCTTTTCAACTCAACCAACACTTTCTTGTCCAAAATCCATCTCTCATTTTGGATCAATCCACCATCACCTTTACCTAGATAAAATTCCTGAAATTTATCGATTATCTCTTGTTTATCGATGGTTTTGCCTCTTTTCAAGATCAGCTCCTCTGTCAGGTCCCAATCATTATTAAATCCGCCCTTATCTTTCAAAACTTGTATATCCTTATCAGATATATCATCACCAGTAAAAAACTCAGCTGTTTTCTTTATAGCTACCCTATAGCTCTGGCTAACATCTACTAATACTCCATCCATATCAAACAGCAAAGCTTTCATTTTTTGTTTTTTCATTTTTTATTTTTGCGCATTATATTGTTAAATTTTGTTTTATTTGATCAAAACTTCTATTTTTTAAATAGTTTTGTATTTAACGAACAAAGAATACTATATATTTATATCTAATTTATACCGCAATAATGCGGTTAATATGCTAAATTATTCTTTTCTATAGCTAACCTAAAAACTTAAGCAATTCATATATCAAAAACGCTGGCCAAAGCATGGCTTTGACAACTCCCCAAAGCCCATTCCAAAATCCGGTGGATATAGATAGATAATATACTGCAGCCCCTATAAATCCCAATCCATAGATACCGCCTCCATTGCATGCATTTCCAATGTTAGGTTTGCAACATTCTGTCTTTATAGCCTTTTTCTGGGGCATAGTTTTTTGCGATACATTTTTCTTTGGCATAATATCACCTCGTATATGTTATAACTATTTTTGATTTTAAACTATATAAACTTATTCATAAAATATGTAAGAATATGATCAAAGTTGTTTCTTCATCTCTCTAAAAGACATACCTAATGTTTCATAGAAAGCTTTTCCTGCTCCGCCATGATGATCGATAAGCTGATCCAACACATCAACATATCTCCCTATCTTGCCTTCAAAATAATATGATATCGGAGATTTTATAGCTTTATTTGCTGATCTAGCCACCATATATAATCCAATAATGTGCATTGTTGTACTTCCTGTGCTTAACAACATAGCACCGATAAAGCCATTTGTCAATGCTTTGCCATAATTATCCGAAGCTTCCCCATAACCTCTTTTACCATCATGAAGATATTTTGTCCTTACTATAGCTTTGGCCATAGCAGAATTTCTCTTAAAGAACTCCATTTTTAGAGCTGATACTCCGCCTTCATCTGCAGGAATACTATATCTTGATCCTAATTGTTCTACTGCCTTATCTATCAGTTCTGAAACATATGTGTCTAAACCTACTTTATAAGCTAGACATTCAGTCTCTACTGTAAAACCAAATCTTTTTGATCTGAAAACTGAGCCAAGAAGAGGTATCATGAAGGGAAGTAATTCTTTGATATAAGCATTGCCATTTCTGACTTTTTTACGCCTTCCTGACTTGTGATTATTCATATGGAGTGCATGTATGCCTTCATGGATCTTGATAAACGTCTCGTTCTTAAAAAGTTCAGGCAACATATTGATATACATATTATCTAGAGAATTCTCTTGATCTAAACCAGCCCTATAACAAACATGAGTATAATTTCCACTTTCTGAATCCACCTTTTCGCCACTTAATAAAGTACTAAGATCTCTAGAAAGATTTCTGACTATCCTAGATGTATTGTCAGGCATATCATGAGTTATTATTATAGCTGAACCATCTTCATCATGCCAAGCACATCCTCTTGCTTGTTCATTGCCAAAATCTGCTTCAAAAGCATCAATAGGAGCATTTTTTATACCCAAATATCTCTCAATGATAGCTTGAACTTCACGAGTATTTTGATGTTTCAGCCTTATATCATCTTTTAATTTTCTGAATAATAAATTATCTTGAACTGTGTCTTTATCATAAACTGTCTCATAGACTCTTTTTTCAAAAGCTGTTCTGCTTTCTCCTTTTTCACGGACAAGCCCAAACTCCTTCTTTACAGCCTCATAAAAGTGGGCATCATCCTTTTTTCTGTCTAGAATATCTCTGATAGGAAAAGCTAGATCATATGCAAAACGACCCACAATCATACTTAATAAGTCAGATGATCTTTTATCTTCTTCTACCATAATCAACAAAAACATAATTCAATTTTTAAACCTTTCTATAATTTAACTACTAAAAAGAAACAACACTAATCCCTCATATCCTTATTAAATTTCCACTGACCAAAAAGTACCCAATATAAAGCAAATAAACCGATAATAGACAACAGAACCAATAATCCATTGTTCATATTATCTCCTTCAGAGCATTGATAAGCTGTTTCATCTGATTTTTCGAGCCTATAGTTATCCTTAAACAACCCGAAAGCAGAGGATAATTGCTCCTGTCCCTTACCAATATGCCTTTTTCTTTCAGCTTTTCAGCAACTTCAGGCGCATTTTTGAATTTAGCAAGAAAGAAATTCGCATTTGTCTCATAGATCTTGATCTTCATATCTTTAAATTGTTCAAAGACATATTTTCTTGCTTTCTCTACTTCTTTGATATACCAATCAACATAATCTTTGTCATCTAAAGCAGCTGATGCTGCCCTGACAACTGCTGTATTTACACTATATGGAGATAAGACCTTGCCTATTATCTTGATAACAGCATCATTTGAAACAATATACCCTAATCTCAGACCACCTAGGCCAAATGCCTTTGAAAAAGTCTGTATCACGACTAAATTGTCATATTTCCTGATAAGGTCGATAGCACTATCTTTATTAAATTGGACATATGCCTCATCGACCAGAACAATAGAGTTCTTTGCTTTCTCAAGTATCTTGACAATATCCTCTTGCTTGATTGATGTTCCAGTCGGATTATTAGGATTGACTATAACGACGATCTTTGTTTTCTTAGATATTTTTTGCAGCACTGGCTTTATAGGAAACTTCAGATCTTTATTATACAAAACCTCGGTTATCTTAGCTCCTACAAGATCTGCATAAAACTTGAACATTGCAAAAGTAGGCACAGGTAATATTATCTCATCTCCCTGGTTGATATAGGTCTGCATGATAACAGATATAGCTTCATCTGTCGCATTAGTCAATAAAAGATTACTGACTTTAACACCCGCATGTTCAGCCAGTTTCTT
>JBDRQV010000046.1:0-5868 GCA_043826105.1 Nanobdellota archaeon
TCTTCTTTAGATCTGAGAAGCAATCAAGTTTTGTAATTATTATTGAAGTAAGTCCATTTATTCTTGTAGAGTATTTTGCAATGACGCCGTCAAACCAACCTGTCCTTCTTGCCCTGCCGGTCGTGGTTCCATATTCTGCCCCTCTTTTTCTTAAGACTTTGCCAACTGAGTATTCATCTCCCTGGTTTGCTTTTGCTATATCTTCGTCTGTTAGATTATCATCTTTAGCTTCGTTTGCTGTCTGTTCATCGGTGCCTTGTTCGGTAGGAAAAGGTCCCCTTCCTACCCTAGTAACATAAGCTTTGGTTATTGCCATAACTTCGTTGATTTTTGTAGGGCCTATGCCTAAACCAGTGCATGCTCCTCCTGCTGTGGGATTAGAAGATGTTACAAATGGGTAAGTTCCGTGGTCAATGTCAAGCATTGTTCCTTGTGCGCCTTCAATAAGGATGTTTTTGTTATTTTCAATTGATTCATTTAAAACAACATATGTGTCTTTTACAAATGGTTTTAGCTTTTTTGCTTCTTTTGAATCTTGTTTTACAAAGTCAGACATCCTTAATCCAGTTCTTTCTATCTTAGCCATATAGCATGGGCCAATGCCTCTGCCTGTTGTACCTACTTTCCCGCCTGTCTTAAGATCCGAAGCTACTTGTTCTTCTGTAATAACATGAGCTGATGAGCTGATGTTAAGGTTTTTATCTGTGATAGTAAATCCCTTTGACTCTAATCCTTCAATCTCTTTTATGATCTGCGGGGGATATATCACCATGCCATTGCCACATATGCTTAACTTGTTTTTATGGATTATGCCAGAAGGTAGTAAGTGAAACTTGAATACTTTATCGTTTACAACAACAGTATGTCCTGCATTATTGCCACCTGTTGCTCTTGCGACAACATCTGCTTTTTCTGCTAAGAAATCAACTATCTTTCCTTTGCCTTCATCTCCCCATTGTCCGCCTATAATAACAATTGTTTTTGCCATAGGGGAAAAAAGGAAGAAGGATTATTTATAAACTTTACTTTTTGAAATTTAGCAGAAGAACTATATCTTTCTATTGCCGAACAACCTTATAAGTTTTTCGTCGTTAGGCATCTCCTTCCTTGTCATAAGATTTAATTCCCTTGCTCTCCTTACAAGAACAGTCCTTGACTTGTTGGCTCCATCCCTTACAACTTTACTGAGCTGGTCCACGAGCTTGCGCTCTTGGATAATCAGTCTGAGGGCATTTCTATGAACTATAACATCTGAAGCCAGTCTTTCTTTTTCTGCTTTGCTAGCTGCATATATGGCTGATATTGTCCTTTCCAGGTCTTCTGTGACATCAAACTTTATTTTTGCAAGCCGTTCAATAGATCCCCTTGCCAAGCCGGAAATCCTGGGAGAGATTGTCTTTAAATGTGCTCCAAGCGCTGATTTTCTTCTTAAGTACCATCTAACTGCTGCATCCTTTGCGTTGATTGTTCTGAAGAATAATCGTTTCTTACTATAGATGTATAAAAGCGACTGAAGCAGCTTACGCTCCTGTATGAGGTCCATCTCTGCTTTGAATTCTGCTGCTGTTGCTCCTTTTTCTGACTTATCTTCTGCATCGATATCTGCTTCAATTTCCTGATCAGGCGATTTGGGCCCTAAAAACAGTATGTTCAAGATTTCTAGATTCATTTTGTACTGTTTGCAATTTTTGTAAGAGTTGCAATCTCTTTTTTGAATAATGTAATCTTTTTCTTTATCTTACTCATCCCTTTTGGATGTAACTTAGCTACCTCAATAGCTGCATGCATGTATTCTTCTGCTTCCTGTATAAGGTCATGAAGATTGTATTTGAGCATCTTCTTACCTTTAGTTATCTTTTTAATTCCTTTCTTAGATTTAGTCGTATGCATATATCAACTCTAATAAGGAAAATATATAAACTTATCGATAAATCAGTTGTGGATTACATCATAAACAGAAAGCTTTTTAAAGATAATATCTTATCCTTTCCTATGGCACGTGATTATAAGATTGCGACAATCGGATCTCATTCTGCATTACAGATATTGAAGGGCGCGAAAGACGAAGGTTTTGGGACAATATGTGTATGTATAAAAGGCAGAGAGAAACCCTATCAACAGTTTAAGGTTGCTGACAACATAATATCTATAAATGATTTCTCAGACTTTGAGGCTGTCCAGGAGAAGCTTATCAAAGAGAATGCGATAATCATACCTCATGCTTCTTTTATCGCTTATATGGGGATAGATAGGATACAAGACCTAAAGGTACCTTATTTTGGCAATAAAAACATATTGAAATGGGAATTTGATAGGGGTATGGAAAGAACCTGGCTTACGAAAGCTGGTTTAAATATGCCAAAAGTATTTGAAACACCTGAAGAGATAGACAGGCCAGTCATAGTTAAGTTTCATGGTGCAGATGGCGGACAGGGATATTTCTTAGCTAAACATCATCGAGATTTTAAGAAAAAGATAAAATTACATCCTGATAAAAAGTATGTTATACAAGAGTATATATTAGGTGTTCATATGTATGCCCATTATTTTCATTCTCCATTGACTGGTGAGACTGAGCTCATGGGATTTGATAAAAGATATGAGAGTAATGTAGATAGCTTAGGAAGGATCTCTGCTAGAGACCAGATGGCTTTGCCTAAGGAAAAAGTAGATCCAAGTTATGTGATAGTAGGTAATATACCTGTTGTTGTAAGGGAATCTTTTATACCCAGATTTATGAAAAAAGGGGAGAATGTTATCGAAGTTAGTAAGAAATTGATACCACCTGGGTTGTTTGGTCCTTTTTGTCTGGAAACGATAATGACTCCTGATAAGGATATTGTAACATTTGAGATATCAGCAAGGATTGTTGCCGGAACAAATCCTTATATCCATGGCTCACCATATACCTGGTTAAGATATAATGAGCCTATGTCAACTGGGAGAAGGATAGCTAGAGAGATCAAATTAGCGATACAACAAAATAGATTAAAAGAGGTAATAAGTTAAAAAATGAAGAGAATAATATTATTAATCTTCTTTATACTGATGTTATCTACTGTTTCGGCATATGACTTAATCAACATAGAAAAAACTTTTGTAGATAATGGAGATATAAATGCTTATGTTGTTGTAGCAGATAAAGGCTCTTCATCTGATGTATTGGCTCAACTTGATGTAATAACTTACCTAAGCAGATTTTCTGATGGACCAGCAACCGGAATCGCAAAGCTTGAATCAGAAGTTAGCAATATCTATTCCAGAAATATGATAACAATAGGCAATCCTTGCGTAAATAATATAACTAAAGAGCTAATGGATTATAAAGGAGATTGTGTTTTTGAAAAAGGCCTTATAAAGTTTTATAATAAAAATGGCAAGGTCCAGTTAGTTATCTATGGTTTTTCTGATAAATCCACAAGAAGCGCTGCTAAGTCTTTATCTGAAAATGAGTTTGAGGGTAAAGAAAAGATTATAGAGCCTGATTCAGAAGAATTGAAAAAAATCGAAAAAGAAAGGCAGATGACTGAACTTCTGGCAAAGACCCAAAAAGAAGAGGTTTCTGAGAAAGTTGTAGAAGAAGAACCAGAACAAGTTATAGATGCAGCACCTATAGAAGAGAGTGAAGTTGAGGTTATAGAAGAACCAAAAGGAATAGGCCATAGTATAATTAATTTCTTCAAACAGATACCTAACTTTTTTAGGAGGTTATTTACACTATGATATCCCATAAAGAGATTAAGAAAATAATAGATGATTATGATAAAGAAGATATCCATATCGGTGTTTTGGGCGGGCATTCTGCTTTAGATGTTTGTAGGGGAGCTAAAAAGCTTGGATTTAAGACAGTAGCTGTCTGCCAGAAAGGGAGAGACAAAACTTATTCTAAATATTATAAGACAAGAGATAAAAAAGGATGTGTTGATGAAATAATAATTGTTGATAAGTTTAAAGATATTGTAAATCCTGAAGTTCAGGAACAGCTGAGAAAAATGAATACCATCTTTATCCATAACAGATACTTTTGGGTTTATTTTGATGATTATAATGATATTGAAGATAAGTTTAAAGTTCCTATTTTTGGAACAAGGGATATGGTCAAATTAGAAGAGAGGGATCAGCCAAAAAATCAATATCATTTATTAGAGAAAGCTAAAGTTAGAATACCTAAATTGTTTAAATCGCCTAAAGAGATAAATACTCTAGTCATAGTTAAAGTCAATGAGGCTTTAAGAGGATATGAGAGGGCATTTTTCTTCTGCAACAACTATGAAGAGTTTAAGAAAAAAACAGAAGAGATGCTGAAGAACAAGACAATAACAAAGGAAGCTCTTGAGAAGGCTGTGATAGAGGAGTATATTATAGGTGCACAGGTTAATTTTAATTATTTTTATAGTCCTTTAACTGGTGAATTAGAGTTGATGGGAACAGATACAAGAAGACAGACAAATCTGGATGGCATCTTAAGGCTGCCTGCTGATACCCAACTAGAAGTATTGAAATATGTCAAGCCTAAGTTGATTGAGACAGGGCATATAACTGTTACAACAAAAGAGAGCATCTTAGAAAAAGCTTTTAAGATAGGTGAGCAGTTTGTCGAAACTTGTAAAAAAGAACATCCCCCTGGAATAATAGGGCCATTTGCCTTGCAGGGAGCTGTTGCTTCATTTGATGGAAAAGAAGATATTGTTATTTTTGATGTAAGCTTTAGGATCCCTGGCAGTCCTGGAACGATGTTTACTCCTTATACTGGTTATCTTTATGGTGAATCTATTTCTTATGGTGAGAGAGTAGCGATGGAAATAAAGAAAGCTGTTGAAGATGAAGAATTGGATAAGATATGTACTTGATTCCAGATGAAAAAAGTATCTATAGTAAAATGTAATTCTTATGATGAAAAAGAAGTGTTTGAAGCTGTCAAGAATAGTGTTAGACTTATAGGTGGGTTAAATATCAAGGATAATTCTAATGTTTTGATAAAGCCTAATCTGCTGGCAGCGAAAAAACCAGAACAACATATAACAACCCATCCTGCTGTTATCAGAGCTATTGTCAAGCTGTTGAAAGAAAAGAACTGTAAAATTTATATCGGAGATTCTCCTGGATTGAGTGATTCTCTGACAGCTGCCAGAGTCTGCGGCATGTTAGACATATGTGAACAAGAAAAGGTTGAATTTATTGATTTTAAAGATAAGAAGACATATTTTAATGAAAAAGCAAAGTCAATGAAAAGATTTGAGCTTTGTGATATATTGGATAAAGTTGATTATATTGTTAATGTGCCTAAATTAAAGACACATGTGATGATGGGAGTCACGATGGCTATAAAAAATACATTTGGTTTTATTGTTGGTTTGAACAAGAGCCAGATGCACCTAAAATTAGTCGATAAAGATAAATTTGCAAATATGCTAGTAGACCTTAATGAATTTGTAAATCCTCATCTGAACATAATTGATGGGATAGTAGGTATGGAAGGAAATGGCCCATCAAATGGAAACTTGAAGAAAGTTGGAGTGATCGGAGCATCGTATGATAGTTTAGCATTAGATATAACTATGTGTAAACTGATAGGCCATGATCCACTGAAAATATTTACTAATAAGGTTGCTTTGGAAAGAAGAGGCAAGGATTATCTAAATAGTATCGAAGTTGTAGGTGAAAAAGAAGTCAGGGTAAACTTTAAGCCTAGTGATGAGCAGCCGGTCACATTTATCCAATCCAGAAGGATTGCGAAAATAATAAACAGATTTACAAGTGCTCAACCTGTCATCGATGTTGACAAGTGCAAAGCATGCGGACAATGCATAAAGATATGTCCTGCTAAGACAATATCATATAAAGATAAGAAAGCGTGGATAAATAGGG
>JBDRQV010000047.1:0-6315 GCA_043826105.1 Nanobdellota archaeon
GACATTGTCACTAAACAAGCAATGTTCTATCCAGATATGATCAGCTTTGAAAACTTCTGCTTAGAGACATGTTCAGTTGTTAACTTCAATGAAAGTTCTTATAAGCTAATAATTGAGCTAGAGAATGCTACAATAAACCTAAGCTCAATCAGGTATACAACACTGGAAGAATTACCAAATAGGAAACCAGCCTTTACTCAGATAGAAACCCTGAAACTAGAAAAGAATACTGAATTAAAAATAAATCTAAGTAATTATGCCTATGATCTAGATAATGACAGTTTAGTGTTTAAGGCTTCACAAGCATACAATATAACAGTTTTGATGGCTGATGATATAGCAACAATCATACCAGACAGAAACTTTGTAGGAAGACAATATATATTCTTCACAGTCAATGATTCGATCAATGTGGATGCTTCCAATGCTGTTGAAATTGTAGTTTATGCTAATGAAACAGTTAGTAAAAACGAATCATTGAAACAAGGAATGGTTGTTATCGGCAAACCAGTCAAATGGACTAAGACAGTTAAGCTGAATGGAAGTGTTGATAACATTTCTGTCAATATCTCTAATGATGCTATGAATCTGAGCGTTAGAAAATCTGATGGTGTGGAGATAAGTAAGGATAATATCAAAGTTATAGATCAGGGTGTTGAAAAGACAGTTGATGAGTTTATAGTCGATAAGAAAGTGATGAAGATAGATAGAGATATAGATAAGCTGAAAGATAAGAAGAGAGAATATGTGTTGAATAATATCCAGCTGAAAGAGATAAATACACAGCTAATAGAGAAAACTAATGAAAGAAACAAGATAACTGGGTATTCGGTAAAGAGAGATGGCAAAGGATTCCTGACAAGATTGGTAGAGTGGTTGTTTAATGTTAAGATAACAACTTATGCAGTACTGGATACTGAAGAATCAAATGTTACTGAAGTAATAATTGATGAACAAGTAGAAGAGGTTGAAGTTGAGTATTATACAGAAGGACCAATAGCTGAAGAAGTTAATGTTTCAGATAATGTCAAGAGAGTTGTTGTAAGTTCGGATGTGCATTATGAGAATATATTAACTTATAGTTATCTAGAACCACAGCAGGCTGCTTCTGCAATAAAACTTTATTGGTTGGTAAATGGTTCAAGGCAGAAGTTTGAGTTTGAATCGTTTGATACTGATAGTAATGGTTTAGTTGACTATATACAATGGATCACTCCTTCGTTATCCAATCAGACTTTTGAGATCGTTATTGAGATAACTGCTGCAGAACATCTTGATTCTGATAGAAACTTTATTGCAGATATTTATGATTATGTCAAAGAGAGAGATGATAATTGGACAGAGATACCTGATGGACATTATGTAAGAGTTAGCTTTGAACAGGAACTTGATAGTTCTAAGGATATAACAATATATGCTAGGGCAAATGAAATTAGTTTTATTGAAGTTTATGAAAAAGATTCAGATGTTGAACTTGCAAGATTTGAAAACATTGCTGAAGAGGGTTATTATAAGATTTATTTGACTGAATTGGCTGGAAAACAAGATACTTTTGATCTGAAAATTGATGGTGATGTTGAGTTTGATTGGATTGTTGATCCTAATATAGTATCCCAACATAAGAATTATACTAAAAATTATTCACCATATGGCGGAATTTACCCAGATACTGGAAACGCAGAATTAACAGATGGTAGTTTGGATACAACTGAATATACAGACCCTGAGTGGGTCGGATGGTACGATTCTCAAACACCAGTAGTGATAACAGTAGATCTGGAAGATAATTATAATCTGGATTATGTGAGATTTCATTATCTGATACAAGAAGTTTTTGGAATCTATGACCCAACTGATCTAGTAGTGAATGGGTCAACTGATAATTCTACATGGACAAATTTGGGGACATTTGCTGCAGGTACAGATTGGAATAATACAGATGCTAATTCTTATTGGAGTAATAATCTAAGTGTGTCTGGAACTTATAGGTATATCCAATTTACATTTACAAAAGATGGTGCTAATTGGTTGTTTTTAGATGAAATTGAGGTTTATGAGTTTACTGATACAATAGCCCCCAGCATCAACTTTACAGCTCCAACACCTGATAACGGAAGCTCTCAATTAGAGACTAATGTTAAGATTAATGTTTCGATTGAGGAAAGTAATCTATATTCTGTAATTTATAACTGGAATGGAACTAACTATACTATGTATAATGATTCTTTGCTATTGATGATGAACTTTGATAATGTTTCTGCTTTAGGTGAGAATGATACTTATGTTGTTGATGTGAGTAATTATGGAAATAATGGAACAGCTTATGGTAATGCAATTACAACAATAAGTGGTAAGTATAATAGGGCATTTATGTTTGATGGAAACGGAGATTATATCTCTATTGGAAGTTTAGGGAGTTTTCCACCAAAAGGTACAATAATGTTTTGGATAAAACAATCTAGTATTTTGCCAGTATATGGAAATCCTTTGGCAACTACTGATAATGGAGAAAATGAAGGGATTAGATTTGAATATGAAGGAGGAGGGGAGTTTAGGGTTATAGCTGGTGGAGATGGTAGCGTCGGAGAAAATTCTTGGGTTTTAACAAGCTCTATGACAACAGATATATGGTATTATGTAGTGGCCACATGGGATACATCAACAAATGTAATTAAAGGTTATTGGAACGGGGTAAATACAGTTAATGTATCTCATTCTTCATGGGCATCTAATTTAGCTAATGTGGTTATCGGAAGAGGATTTAACTTAGGGAGGTATTGGAATGGTTCGATAGATGAAGTAAGGATATGGAACAGAAGCTTATCTCAATCAGAGATACAACATCAATATATATCAAATCTTTATAAGTTTAACTCAACACAATGGTATCTATATGTTAACCAGAGCAAGAACGCAACAGCTGTCTTAACAGATGGAGAATACAGTTATCAGGCATTTGCTTCTGATTCAAGTGGAAATATGAATTCTACTGAGGTAAGGAGCATAACAATAGATTCGACATTAGACCTAGTTTATCCTAAGATCAACTTCACATATCCAACACCGGTTAACGGAAGCTCTCAATTAGAGACTAATGTTATGGTTAATGTTTCTATCGAAGAAATTAATCTAAGTGAAGTTGTCTATAATTGGAATGGTACTAATTATACATTGTATGACGATTCATTGATACTAATGTATAACTTTGACAATGTTTCTGCTTTAGGTGAGAACAATACTTATGTTGTTGATGTTGTTAAGGGAACGAATAATGCTACTGGGGTGAATTTTGATGGGAATGAAATTGTTTCTGGAAAGTACAATAAAGCAATATATTTTGATGGAACTGGAGAATATATGTATTCAACTGATTTGACTCAGTTAGAAGGACGTGATGAAATGTCTGTGGAAGCCTGGATTAAACCTGCAACAAGTGGGGCTGCCAATAGTAATAGACAGATTGTTTCAAAATGGTATGGAACAGATAGTACATTTGATCTTGGTTACCGTAATTTAGATAGTAATACTTTGACTTTTGGGATATATACTGATGGTGTCTACTCAGCTCCATCTAATCAAAATATTGATAATACTGATGGGTGGGTTTATCTGGTCGGAACATATAATTCCACTCATTTAAAATTATACATTAATGGTGAACTTGATAATACTTCCTTAGGGAGCGGAGCATTAAAAAATTCTGGTCAAAATTTAGTCATAGGCTGTTATAGTTCTGCTTGTAGTTCTTCTTATAATTTTAATGGTATGATAGATGAAGTAAGAATCTGGAACAGAAGTTTAACTTCAGATGAAATTCAGCAACAGTATATGTCTAACTTGTATAAATATAATCAGACTCGATGGTATTTACAAGTAAATCAAAGTAAGAACTCAACAACTGTTTTATCAGATGGCACTTATCCCTATCAATCATTTGCTTCTGACAGTAGTGGAAATGAGAATTCTACTGAAGTAAGAAGTATAACCATAGATTCAACCTTGGATACAATATATCCTTTAATAAATTTCACAGCTCCAACACCAAATAATGCTTCGACTGATACAGATGGTAATGTTGTAATCAATGTTACGATTGAAGAAAGTAATCTGGAAGAAGTTGTTTATAATTGGAACGGAACCAACGAATCAACATTAATGTTAACAAGTTCAAATATAACCTTTAATTTTACGAGTTCGGGCCTTAATAGTTTGAGTTTTGATAATGGAACACAAGTAACATCATTATTTAATGATTCATTAGTTTTGATGATGAATTTTGATAATGTTTCTGCTTTGGGTGAGAATTCAACTTATGTAGTTGATGTTTCTAATGGAAAATATAATGGAACTTGGAGTGGTGAACAGGATGCAAATAGTGGATGGACTACTTCTGGGAAACTAAGTGGAGCGATGAATTTTGATGGTAGTGGAGATTATGTGGCTACCCAACTTACTGATATATCGGGTTCAGAATTGACTGTCTCATATTGGTTTAAGGGAACTGTTAGTGCATCAGCAGTCAGACAACAAGCAAATGGGGGAGTTATTGATTATTTAGTATTTCCTTGGTCCAGTGATTGGACGCATGTTATGTCTAATGATGGAGGTACGGGTTCGGGAATATCTGTTGATAACAATGGTGGAAACACTTTAAATGATAATACTTGGCATTTTGTTTCTGTCACTTGGAAACAAAATACACAAAGCAATGGATTTGTAAGTTATTTTGATGGGATTAAGATTGCAAATAGGACTAGTTCCAACACATTAATACCTAATGTTGCAACAGCTGTTGAGTTCGGAAGGTATCAGGGTGGTTCGGAATATACTAATGGAACAATCGATGAAGTAAGAATTTGGAATAGAAGCTTATCGTCAGATGAAATTTATCAGAGTTATGTTTCAAATCTAAATAAATATAATCGAACAAAGTGGCATCTTTACATAAATCAGAGTCCAAGTACCAATTTCTCTATAGATATTAATGGTAGTTCTATTGATATCGTAAAGCAGGATGCAGATAGCTATTACATTACTCATACTAAAACAGATTTGAGCAATGGAAATTATACTTACCAAGCATGTGCTACAGATACATCTGCTAATCAAAATTGTACTGAAACAAGGACATTGAACGTTACTGCTAATCAAGCAACTGTAGGTATGGAATATATCTATCCTACAACTGATATTAATGTTTTACAGAACCAGTTCTTTAATGTTACAGTAAATGTGACATGTTATACTTCAGATTGTGGTGAGATAAATATCAGTTTAGATCCTATCTCTGCAAATTCTGTTGGTTTAAGTAATGAAGTAGTATCTGTTGGCAATAAGTTAGATAAGAATATGATTATTGTTTTGATCTTGTTTGCTTTATCGGTATCATGTTTATTGTTTATCACTTGTAAGAGTGTTAAATCTAGGCTTGCAGTATCTTTATCACTTTTATTGTTCATATTCGGCTGTGCTGTATCGATTACTGATGTAACTCAATCAAGTACAGTTACAGCTGGAGAGAATTTTACTGCTGAAATTCAGCCAGGATTTGCTAATAGTGCGCCTCTTGCTCCTTTTGCAGATCTTGCAGTTATGATACCTAATGGTTGGGATGTTGCTAAATCAAATTATAGTGGAGATTATAGTGGAGTTATTTCTGCAAGTGGATTGACCGATCCAGAAGCAGCTACTAGTGGTTATAAATGGTGGAAAGGCAGGGCAGATAGTGGTTACACAAGTACCACTAGTACAGCTGCTAATGCAACAATAATCATACAGACAAATTCTACAGGTGGAAGTTATACTATAAAATATTGGGTAGGCAATTCTTATGATGGATGGAGGGCATCTACTACAGAACAGATAAATTCAACAGCTAGTGATAGTTGGTTTGGCACTAAGGGTCTGATAAGTACTACTCCTGGAACTACGCCTTTCTATACTAATAAAACAAGCAATCCATTTAATATTAGCTTAATCGCAGGAGAATCCAGATCAGTAACATTCTGGGTAAATGCGACAGGTTCTATCAATCATACTTATGAATTTTTTGTTTATGCTAATGTAACAAGCAGTATGTCTATCAGTAATAGGACAGAAGTATATAATGTAACTATTTCAGAAGATATTGTTCCAACATGGTCTTCAATACCTGCAAATGTAACAATCAAACAAACAATCCAAAGTTTAAGTGTTGACTTTGATGCTATTGATAATTTTGCAATATCTTCTTATTTTATCAATGATACTAATAACTTTGCTATAAATTCAACTAATGGTACTTTAACAAATGCCACTGCTTTGGAAATTGGAATT